>CAXRJY010000041.1:0-6128 GCA_964230915.1 Candidatus Poseidoniaceae archaeon
CTGCGGTAGTGCGTTTTCCAAGTGCCGGGTGAGAAAATTTGCAAGTAATCTAAATCGCCACAGAGAAAGCCCTATGCGTGATGTTTGAGGACGAGTGTTTGGAGTGAACATGTCAGAACTACCGTTCAAGAATACTTACCGCCTTACGCCAGAGCAACTTTTGGCTCTTGATGAAGCTGAGGAGTTGATGGAGAAACACGACCTCAATGCAGCGGAAGCAGCCTTTTTAGCTATGCTTGAAGAAGACCCATTGTGCATACCAGTGCTCAATAACCTTGGACATCTCTATGGGAAATTATTGTCCGAGTTTGAGAAGGCAGTGGAATATTATGAGAAAGTTCTCGAACTTGAACCCGACAATGCATGGGCAAGGGACCAGAGGCGCAGATATCTGCGATATTCTTCCTACGATTGAAGGTCATCATTCAAGGGCCCTCTCTGCTACACGATGACTGATGCGGGCGAGACGTGACTCTGAGATTCTCATCGCAGGAGTTGGTGGATTAGGCTGTACTTGGGCTGCCAAGGCGCATGAAGGCGTACTGGAAAATGCTGATCTTTTGCTCGTGGACCACCCTCATTCAGAGATGCCAGATGTTGAAGCGCATAGGTTGGACCTCGGTCTTGAACCACATCCGGCGGGATGTGCATCTCTTCCTCAACTCGCCAAGCAGAGGATGATGGCACATGGTCAGAATACTGCGGCTGTCATGGAATCGATTGAATTGGTGATTTTGATGGCTGGCTTAGGTGGCGGTGCCGGTAGTGGGGCTGCTCCAGAACTTGCTAGACAGGCCCGCAGAAGTGGAGCCTTGGTATTGACGATTGCTGCCCTACCCTTCGAGTCTCAATCTACGCGAGGTATCGTTGCAAAAGATGCCTTGATCGACCTTGAACAGAGTAGTGATGTATGTGTCAGATTATCACTCGATAGATTGGCTTGGCAGGCCAAAGAAAGAGGTTCGGATTGGAGAAAAGGTGCTTCGTGGATAGAAGAATTGGTTCATGGAATGGTGCAGACAATCTGTAGAATGGGACTGATAAATCTTGATCTCATGGACCTAAGGGCTGTGGTTGAACGTAAGGGTAAGGCCACTATGCTGGTTGCTGAGGGCGCATCCAGCGACCCATTGGAAGTGTTCGAGAAAGCACTGAGAGCACCATTGGACGACCTTGCAATAATCGGCGCCAGGAGTTGTCTGCTTCAGGTAGAAGGAGGTAGGGGGATGACGGTTTCACAAGTTGAAGCGGTGTCAAATGCATTCACTCAGGGTTTACATCCTGAGGCATTGGTAATTCTTGGTGCTAGAATGACTCCAGAATTGGAGGGCAGACTCAGAGCAGTTGCCGTAGTCTCTGGAATCAATCAAGGTATCACGAACGTGAGTACCGACGGTGAATGATCAATCCAGCACTTCTATCGCATCATCGTCTAAGACTTCAATCACTTCATCATCGATGATTTCAATCGTTTCTTCAACCGAAGCATCCTCCTCTTCAGGCATTTCTTCGACCACTTCTTCTTTGTCCTCGACAAGTTCTTCCTCAACCTCGTCTGGTTCTTCAGGCGCATCATCATCTGACTCTTGTGAATCATCTTGCTCAATTTCTGAGTCAGTTTCATCTGTATCCTGTTCACCATCCATCGAAACTTCAATTTCTTCGACCTCAACATTTGCAACAGCGGTTTCAGATACATTGTCACTATTTACTGACTCTGCAGTTTGAGTTTCTTTCCAAGGTAGTTGCATGATACTGGTTCGATGGAGATACATCAGTGTCAGATAGGTGATTCCGTGTCCAAACATCAAGACTTGTGAGACATCGTTCAAAACAATTGCAATCATTGAGATGGAGCCAGCGTAACCAAATCCAAACGTCAATCCCCAAAACAATGCATTCTGTTCAGTGAAGTATTGACTATCGACCTGGAGAGAACGACTGGATAGACCGTAGATTGCTAATATCACAGTCATTATCATCAATGTCAATTCTTCGATGGTGGAAATGATATCCGGTTCGCCGAATCCACTGAATTTTCTCCATATTGACAATAGGTGCCATGCTGCAAAAAACTGGATGCAGATGCCTAGGCCAAAGCTTGCACGCCCTCCCCCTACACTATGTCCAGCATATTCTCTGGCAGGCCTGGCCCAGACGTGAATAGCGGCCTGCCCGGCCAGTAGAACCAGAAGGTATGCAAAGTGCTCCTTGAGAATTGCAGCAGGTGCGACAGTGTCAGTTGTTGCTGCACTTTGGAATATCCATAGCATGGAAAACCCAAGTAGTTGAATGATCAATATCTGCACAATGCTTGAACTTAGAAGATGAGGAGTGCGTGGGGTCTCATCCATGAACATTGTTCTTCCGTACATGACGCCTTTGACGGTCATTCGGAATGAGATGGCTTGCCCAATCGACCAGGCGATGAAAAGAGCTGCCAATGCCAATGGTACGCCTTCCGCCCATCCTTCCAAGGGGCGTCCTTCAGAGAATATTGAGAGCAAAATTGCCATCATCAATGCGCTTAGGATCAGCGGAGGAATCCATACTTTGATCAGTTGTTGCAGTTGGTGAATGGCCCAGGCTGAGAAGCCCTTACTCTCAGTATCTTTGAATGGGGTTGTGTGGATAAGATCCTTCCAGCGCTCGGATCTTGCGGCCAATGCAATGATCGTATAGGCCATGGCGAAGGAGATGTATGCCATCGCTGCGCTGACGCCAGAATCTTCAGATTTCTTGACGAAACCATACAGTATAGATGAGGTTACAACCAGCAATAGTAGGTGTGGAAATGTTCGAGGGGATAACAAAACTGCTATCAGGCGTGCGAATCCGAGCCTTTGTATTTCATCATCAGGCAAGTTATCTTGCTCTGATTCACCAGACATTTATCGCCGCCTCGGGAAGTACCTGTGGGTCGAAGGCTATCAAGTCTAGTGGCTGTGGCAGGGACATGGGGGGCGGACGACCATCTAAGGCCAAGCGCGGCAAGCACCGATGGATTGGCCTGTCAGTGGACGAATCTCTGGATGAAAGAGGTGCTTTGAGTACATTTCTTGAATCGCACTTGGATTTGAAACATGGCTGGAGATTGTTTGACCTTCAAAATACAGATGATGGTCTGCGAGCAATAATCAGAGTGCGGCTTGAAGATCACCCTGAGGCCTTGAAGGTATTTTCCGATGGCAAGGTGGTTAGTTTAACGACATCTGGAAAGATACGCCTAGTAAGGGAGCGACTCGATTTGAAGCCTCCATTGCGCCGCAGGTCTCGTTGAAACGCCTTATCGCACTCAATTTAGAGCGAAGCCCTTTTGCTCGTTACTTTGGCAGATGTGATTATGAGCAGTTCATCCGAGGACGAAGAGGTGCCTGAAATGGAGGTGGATGAAGCGCTTTCTGACTCGGGAGATGAAGATGAAAAACCCTCTATAGAAGTCGTTGATGCGGATGATGACCTCAGTGCTGTTGTCGATGAGGCCATGGATCATTCTCAAGAGGAGGAAGTGGAATCCAATTCTGAAATTGATGATGTGGGAACCAATGAAGCCGAAACAGTGAGAAATTTTCTCAATCGGTGGTGGAAAGCGGATGATTCGCACCTAGCTGCAACCATTCCTGAATTTTCTTTTCTCTCCAAGGTTGAAGTCATCAGAGGAATCATAATACTCTCCGTATCAACATTGTTTCTACAGTTATGGAACATGTTGTTCGGATTGGCAACCTCTGGCTCTGGAAGTAGAGAGAATACCATCAACTGGTGGGATTATTTCTTTGTCAGTGGTGCTGACAGTAGCCTCGCTCCTGAGTTTTCAGATCCTCTTGGTTGGGTACTGCTAATTATTGCAGCCTGCATCCTGATATCGACCATGCCTCGTCATCCAAAGGATTGAATCAGTCAAGGCAGTGGGAGAGATATGGCTGGCGGCGGAGCGGCACCTCCTGTGAAGTTGAACGATGTTGCTGTATTGTTGGGTGGCGTCTTGTTGCTGACCGCTTTCGTCCTTCTTTTCTGGGATCCAGCATTGGAGTTGGAACCACCAGTTCCTGAAGGAGAGCTTCCGCCGGGAACATTTCCTGTTACTGCAAACCACCAGACCTATGACCTCTCATCTGGAGACGAGGTTATTGTGGATTTGAGTTTGATAGAGTGCCCTGGTGCTGATGATGCAGGAGATTGTGGCACTGTGAGTCTGGCTTGGTCCCAAGAGGGAAATGAACTCGAGGCTGATGATTGGACACATTATCAGATCAAGGAAGGAGGCAGTCTAGAAGAGGAGTTCAAAGTTTCAGAATCAGGAGAATGGACGCTGTATCTAATTACAGATTCAGAGATTTCTGTAGACATGGATGTCGATCATCAATGGATGGTTCCATGGCTAGCAATGTTTCTTGGATTTGCGATTGCTTCTTGGGGAATTTGGCACAGTCAGGTTTCTTCTGAAAACTAAATTCATTCATTGAATGACCATTTCATTTCATAGGTTGAATCAGAAGTAACTATTCCCTGACCGGTGTCTATGATCAATCTCCCCAACTCGTCTAGACCAATTGCTCGGCCCTGAAACTCAGGCGTGGAAAGAAACGCTCCAGTATTCAGTTTCAGAGACATTGAACGCCATGCAGCAGAGATTATCTCCTCATTTCCGTGGTCCGGTATGCAGTCGCGTTTCTCCAATAATCCCGCCAGTGCACAATCGACTCTTTTCGCCATTGTTGTGGCGTCGAATCCACTGATTGAAGCATGTCCTTCAAGATCGCCTTCAGTCAGATTCATCCCAATTCCCAATACCACTCTGTCCTTCTCAGAAGTTGTTCTAGATTGAGCCAAGGTTCCAGATATTTTCCCCTCCTCATTCCAGATGTCATTGGGCCATTTCATCCAATGGTTCGTTACTTCATCAGATTGAAGTGAGTCCAATGCACTCATCACGGCAGAACCTGCTGCCAACTGAAGTAGCCCAGGTGCCATAGGCTCAAGTAACCAAGATGCGGTCATGTCTCCATCATTGGAAATCCATTCACGTTCTCTTTGACCTCTTCCCTGTGTTTGAATTTCTGCTCTCAAACAGCGGCCGATATCTCCGCCTTTATCCAGAAGCATTGAGTTTGTAGAAGCGGCTTCACGGATGGTTTCAATCTCTCGCCCGCCCCAAGGCTTCCAGAAGGCAAGTACCTCGAGGTGTTCGCCATCTCCAAAGGTCATGGAAACGGTAGACCTACTTGCCCAGCCGCCCGCTATTGCTTGCTCTCCAAGATAGCGACCGATCGTGGTTGATGAACGGATGATCAAAACGGTGCCATCTTTCCTAAGCAATTCACCTTGCTCTATTTCTGAAAGGAGCAATGCTCCCGAGCCTTGGCTCCAATCCAAATCGACCATTCCGGCTTCTTCCAATGGGCCAAGTTGTGGTTCTCCCTGTTCAGGAGGGTCCAAATATGGAGGGTTCCAGATAATCAAGTCAAATTCATGGCCTCCGCTCCATGTTTTCACATCACCTTCTCCAGGGCCTCCTTCAACGACTTCCAATCGGTCTTCAATTCCCATCTCTTTCACCCTCCCTCTGAGTGCCGCAACAGCAAGTGGATTGATGTCGCAGGTATGGACCTTGAAACCCCTCATCGCTGCCCAGATGCTGACCGCTCCAGAGCCGCATCCAATCTCAAGCAATCTTCTATCATCACCTGCTCCAAAAACGCTCAAAGAATCGCATAATATCCCGGTATCTTCGCCGGGCGGATATACCGTCGGCGCAATGGCTAAATCGATGAGCAAACCATCGGGTGCGCACCATTCAACTTCCTCAACAGCCTTGTTGTATAGATCCAATTCGCGTTCAATGTTATCAGCAGCAAACGAATCTCGAATGATAATTCCCCCAATACGCCCTGAAAACACGGTTTTTTCACGAAGGTTTGATATTGCTAGGACTCCACTCCTTCTTTGGGCCGGACCCTGCTTGACTTCAGGGGGCCCGTGCGGAGCCTATGGCTCCTCTGCAGAAGTATGTCCATACCCCCCCACGGTCAGCCGAAAGCCCTGACCACGCGTCGGGCCTGGAGCTCAGTCAGGTAGAGCGCCGGGCTTTTAACCCGGTGCGCGCGGGTTCGAACCCCGTCGGGCCC
>CAXRJY010000042.1:0-4116 GCA_964230915.1 Candidatus Poseidoniaceae archaeon
ATGTACGGCCATACGAAGCCATTCTGATGCTTCATGCTCTTGCAATTCCAGCACTGGTTGCAGTTCTACTCTGGCGTGCTCATCTTGATGGTGCTACCATGTGGGTGGGCTGGGGAATATTCTCAGCAGGTATCGTTGGCGGCGCATCAGGAATAATCACAGCCCATGAATTAGGCCATCGGCGTCCTGGTTCATTCAAGTGGCGAGTTGGTAGATTCACCATGTTCATGGTCAATTACAGCCATTTCACCATTGAGCATAATCACAATCACCACAAGGATGTGGCACTTCCTAGTGATGCGGCTAGTGCTCCTGCTTCTCGAGGATTATGGCTTCACATCGCGATGACGGTTCCATGGCAGTTCATCTCAGCAGTCAAGGTCGATCTATCAAAGCGCTCCATCTGGGGGAATCGCGCTCTGCGCGGTCTTCTTCTGCAGATTATTGCCATCATTGCACTTGGACTTCTGCTCAGTTGGTGGATTGCTTTGGTGTGGGTCTTGTTCGGTGCAACAGCAGTAATTCTTCTCGAATATGTCAATTACATTCGCCACTATGGGCTGCGACGAATTGGTGATGAGAGACAGACTGAGATGCATTCCTGGCAATCCGAGGCTCGTTGGAGCCGTTGGACCTTGTTGGAGTTGACTCGTCATCCAGCTCACCACATGAAGGCCAGTCTTCCTTACTGGCAGTTGCAACCATACGATGGTGTTCCTACACTTCCTTCAGGCTACTATGGATGTTTTTGGCCGTGCACCATTCCACCATTGTGGAAGCGATGGATGAGAAGTCGGATACCAGAGTCGATGCGTCAGACGTAGCCCTTGCTAGGCTGCTCCAATCTCTCTTTCCTCTCCTCTACTTCTGCCGTTCCCATGTCTCTGGCTTTCTCCAACAATGATTCTCTCTTGAAGAATATCCAGTAGATGAAGAAGATGAACAGGACAGTGCTGATCATGCGAATCATCGGGAAGAATTCTTCCTTGAATGTCACTGGTGATGTAATGGTGAGTCCAAGGACATCGAATATCAGCCAGCTGATCAATCCTTCAAGAGTCATCACGTCAGAGATGCCGTATTCTGCCAACTTCTTACTCATCGCTTCAAACAACATTTCATCCCAAGCCCATGATAATGGTCCAAGAGTGAAAGCGGCAGCTCTTGCTTTTCTGAGAATTCCGAGTGCCTTGAATGAGGATATCAGATGCGCTCCACCGGTTGTTCGCCACGCGCCGGCTGCAGACAAAGCCTCTTTCAATTCGTTGCGTTGTCTTCTGAACCCAATCAGATACACACCCAGACCTCCAGTGGAACCAGTAACTACCACTGCTTCTGCAGGATGTTCTGTGATGTAGTAAGTGACAGCTTCAAGCGGTTCTTCAAATATGTCTGGGGCTTCTTCCTGTTCTGCATCAGGCCCCTCCTCCGGTTCTGATGAAGTTTCATCTTCAGATTGATTTTCAGTATCGTCTTCAGTGGAATTGTCAATCAATTCTGAATACAAGATGGAGGTTTCATTCTCGGTGATGATGACGATGAGTCCATGGCCACCAAGAGGGTCGGGAATATGCCCTCCTTCAGCACCGATTGCGATTCCTTCTACATAGTCGGAATCATTTGTGTTGGGAGCGCTTTGATTGCTACCATTGGAGTGTTCAAATCCGGAAATAAACGTACTGTTGTAGAAACTGGAACCTCCTCCTCCTCCTGCACTGTATCCCGGTTGACTGGCAGGGCCATAGTTTCCAGAACCTCCTCCTCCGAAATATCCTGCACCACCTGCCCCACCACCGTACCAGTTGTTGCCGCTTACGTAAGAAGTGCCTCCAAGTAATGCGCCTCCATTGCCACCAGTACTTCGTGTTGAACTGGTTCCAATACCGCCAGAAGTCTGGTTTCCACCTGATGCACCGGCGGCCATTGGGCCACCACTACCATTTGTGCCAGCAGGCCATGCGCCTATTCCTCCATTGGTTCTGATACCTTCGTCGAGGTACTGCTGACTGACCCAGGCACCACCACCGCCACCTCCGGCGATCAACAAGGCATCCGTCTGAGTTGTGTTGTTGAGGAAAATACCTGTAAGGCCACCGCCACCTCCAGAACTTCGTATTGCTCCTGAATCGTAGTAGACTCCTTCCCCAGCATAACCTCCTCCTGAATACTCTTGGAATTGGGCGGTTTTCGCCCCTGCTTTGCCTACCATCAGAGTAAGATTCTGCCCTGATAATACAGACAATGTTCCTTGAACAAAGCCTCCAGCACCTCCATTTTGATAGTAGGTATTTCCTTCAGCTCCACCTTCATGTACACCAGCGTCACCGGAACCTCCGCCTGCCCCCCATAGTTTGAAGGTCACTTCGTCAACACCTTCAGGGACTGTCCAAGTCACATCTGCATCGCTGAAGGTGTGGTAGTTGATGTGGCGCAATCCATCGATTACCCAATGTATGGTTCCGTTTGGTAGAACAACTGCAACTGAATGATTTCCATAGGGCATCGGAGGAGAAACAGCGTGTAATAACCCCTCGCCGGAATGGAATATCTCTTCTGCTTGGGTATCGCCGAACCATATCTCAAGGTCGGGTTTGACATCTTGAGCGAATATCTGTGCTTGTGAATGATTCTCAGCGCTGAGGTTCTCAGTCGGCCCCCCGCTCTCATTGTTCAATGTAGCAGTTATTGTGGTGTTTCCTGGTTCGAGAATTGGCATCACGATCATGGTTTGAGCAAATGGTGTATGATCGAACAGAAGTAACTCATCACCTGCCCAAATGCTAAGATTCGCAAGGTTTTGTTCCAGAAATGTCCAATCTCCTCTGATTCCTTCTCCACCCCTTTGAGAGTACGAAATGTTGACACTAGCATTCTCCAAGGTCGTGTTGCCATCATGGAAGATGATGATGTCCTGTTTTTCAATGATCGAGAGGTTCTCTGTGGAGATGTTGATCAAGTCTCCACCTGTTGTTGAAGCATGGCTTGGAGAAATCGAACGAATTCCCGTAAATGCAGGCTCTGGTACCGTTTGATTCCCGTCTTCAGACTGATTTCCATCTCCGCCTTCGACATGGTTGAGATTTTCCGTCTGTTGATTTCCCAATTCATTGTAGGTGTTCAATTGGCTGAAGCTGATAAGGAGGAAAATAACAATCACAGCCAATAATGCTGCATCATTCCTCCCCTTCATGTCGAAAAGCGAGAATGTACTGGTTGAAGAGTCTTAGGCAGCCTTGACGCCATCAGGCCAAAGCACCAAAATCAGTGTTTGTCCCTTTGTCTTGGGAGTATGAGTCGAACCGGGGTCCATCCAGACGATTGAACCGGGTGGGTATGTTCCATCCTCATCGTAGACTTCTCCTTCCAGTACGAGATAGGTTTCTCCTCCAGGATGACTATGTGGCATGAATGCTTCAATGTCCACATCCGATACCACGTCGTAGAGTACCAGACTGGTGTTTCCTTCCTTGGCTAATTTTCCAAGGCGTACTCCAGTACCGAAGTCACGCCACTTGACATTCTCCTCGATCCATTCGCGGTCAACGCTCCAACTCAGCCATGCAGACAGGTCTTCCCAGAAGGGCATGTAACTCCCATCATGAGTAGGCACATGAGACCTTTGCTCGGCCATATCTCTCAAGTAGTGGGTACTCACCCCCCTATGCATGGAGAAGATAAGGAAGCGCCGAGACCTTCCAGTAACCCTGTATCGCGTACTTCTCTATCTCAGCAGAAAGGCCAATTCAGAATCTGATACTCGCCGGATAATGCGAATCGAGAGAGCCGTCGGAGTTGAGCGCAAAGAATTGAAGATACATTTGGAATCACTAGCAGAAAAGGAGTACTTAGAGCCTGTTGATTCTTCGGGTAAAGGACGTGGTGGACACCCAAAGGTGCACTATGACCTGACCGAGACGGGACGTGTCTTGCGTCAGGACATCGGTCGTTTCATACAGCATGGGATCGATATGGGATATTATCCAGAGGAATTCTTTTACTTGCCATCAGATGCATAAGTTAGCGGGGGATTCAACCCGGTAAAAACACCATCCGTCCTTTATGTCTAACAGCCCCATCCGGTAATCATGTCCGGCAAGAAATCGGTAGACAAGGTGG
>CAXRJY010000043.1:0-7056 GCA_964230915.1 Candidatus Poseidoniaceae archaeon
CATATCGACCTCTCTACCAACCATCGTACTGATGAAGGATTATTGCAAACAATCAATGCTCTGTGCGATGATGTGTTTTCTGCCCGTCATCATGGTCTGGAAGGTCCTTGGTATGCGTATCCCCAACCTCTACGCCCTCACCATCTTGACAAACGTGGTAGTCTGGAATGGTTGTTACCGGTCCCGCGGGCTGCAGATGACCCCGGCTCTGATTTGAATAAAATTCTGGACCCATTTTCATCTCCGAGGGCAAAAGGTGCTCATCTTGAAAATGAGATGATTGCCCGCCGTTTGTATTGTCTGATAAATGGGAAACCCACAAGGATTTCATCACCTCAAACGGAGGGGAGTTCATGGGTAGAGTTACCTACCTTGGAACGAGTTGCTCCTGAAGATATCATGGTATTGTTACCAACTCGGACTCATATTGATGATTTGATGAAGAGATTGGAAGCATGGAGAATTCCATCAACTTCTGACAAAATGGGCCCGTTGTTGCAGAGACCGGCTCCTCGTGCATTACGGACTTTAGTTGGCGCAATATCAGCTCCATCTCGAAGAGATCTCGTGATTTCTCTTGCTCGCTCTAGTTTGTTGGGTTGGGGAGATGCACAGGTGTCGCAAGCATTTGCAGTAACAAATACAGAACCTTTCCAAGCATTGATTGAAAATGCTCGTACGGAGATGGAGAAGGAGTTGCTTGAAAGGTGGTATCAGCACTCTCAGAATGGTGACCTGATGAGGGCAGTCGAAGAGGCTGTAAATCATTCAGACCTGCTACTGGCCTGGCCGGAACCATCAGCGCGAAATGAAATTGAGATGTTCATCAATATACTCAGAGACATGGTTGCATCGAATGGTGGTGATGCAGTAAGAATCCATGAGCGGCTGGAGAAATTGAGTGCTCTAGGGAAGGATGGACCTGCTGCAAAAGCCCCTGCACTGGGTGGTTGTGTACGTCTAATGACGATTCATGCCGCAAAGGGTCTCCAAGCCAAAGTGGTGGTAATTGCGGGGATGTTTCAGGCAGGACGGCGCTCGGTGGCAAACACTACTCGAGACCATCTAATCGTGACACCTGAATTGATTGCTGGGAGAGTGAAGCCATGGAAAACAGGTAAGTTATCTCCTCATGGATTGTGGATGTTGGCAGAATCCTTGCTTGAGGCTCAAAGTGAAGCGGAGACGCGACGTTTGCTGTACGTGTCGATGACCAGAGTCAAGAGTCATCTGATTCTGGTTGGTAGTCCCGGGAATATTTCTCAAGATGAAAGCGGTATGTTACAAGTCCAGCACCGACCGAGCACTCGCAGAAATATGGGAACAATGTTGTTGGATGCTCTCAGAACAGCAGCCATTTCTACTCAACAGCATAATTCCCCATGGCTGATCAAACCTGTTGATGATGCGATGGCATTACCAGTAGATGGCTCACCGAAAAGGGTGTTGAATCTAAATCCAGCATGGTTGAGATCTGATTCAGGAATCGGAATAGCGAATGGGCCACGATTCACATTATATCATGATCCAAATTGTTTCATGACAGATGATACTGAAGCCAGAAGTTTGCTTCAACAGATAAGGACCCATGAGCAAGGCCTGTCCGCAGATTCTGAAAACATCCCAATAAGAGGGGTCATGAAAAGAAGGAGGAGAATCAGGCTTGCTCCTTCTTCGGTTGATACCGCCGCAACATGCCTGAGAAGACATTGGTTGGAATCTCATCATGGATGGCCAAGTGAGCCATTGGGTTCGACCTATGTGGATAAGGTGAGTGATGGATTGCCTGACCCTGCAACATTGGGAACTCTGTTTCACAGGTTGGTTGAGGTTGGGTTACCCAATCCTGTTGTAGAATTGAAAGCGACCCCCTCTCTTCCTAGAGATTGGACCATGGCTTCAGCACAGCGATTATTGGAGGATTCAGTTTTGAAGCAAGTGATTGAAGAATATTCGACACCAGATATTGATGTGGAAGAAACTGAAGAAAGAATGCGAGTATTGGCTGGATTGTTGATTGGAGGCGAACTTGGGCAAGCCTGTATCAGTGGCGAATATCGCGGTTGGAAAGTTGAAGGTTTGAGAACTGAGATGCCATTTGATCTAGGTCTTTGCACGGCCAATAATCTACCCCTCACCTCTTGGACACCATCTGGCTCAAAGGCCATTGCAGATATTGAAACTGTAATCGCCAGCATGACGGGGAGAATAGATCTCGTTCTTGCACTGGGTAAGGATGATGGAAGTTCTGCATATTTGGTGGTGGACCTGAAAACAAGAGGTTGTGGAGGAGGATTCAATACAAGCGACCCTGAATCTGGAGATTCATTACAAATTGTTTCAGAAAATGGCAATATGAGTGCTGCAGAAGTTGAGTTACTGGAAGAACATCAAATGCAACTAGCCCTTTACGCTCTTGCGCTTGAAAGTCAGGAAGCAGCAAAACCAGAGAATCAACGTCGCCTCATTCTTCCACCAGCCCTCTATGTTGCAGCAAATGGTAGACTGATATCTGAAGAGGGTTCTATTACTACTCAAAGGGAAAAATTGGTCAGATTGTTGTCTACTCTTTCAACGATGAAGGTATCAGAAGTACCAGATGAACTCGTAGAGCGTCTTTCAGGAAGTGCAGCAATAGCGTGCAGAAGTTGCCCCCATTACCGCGGTCGAGTAAGGTTGTGTGGTCCCAAAGGAGAACCTCTGGGTAAGATTACTGAGACATGATTATTTTCTACCGGCAATGACCAATGTTCCTGGCCAATCGTCTCTTGGGGCGGCTTTCCAAACTCTGATGATTTCCAGACCAGCCATTTCAAACAATGTAACCCATTGTTCTGAAGACAAGGTTGTCATTCTAGTTTTCACTTGCTGGGGCCAATCCAGACTTGCTTCGTTTTCAGCATAGTGGTCAATACCAATCAACAATATTCCACCATCTGCCAATAGATGTGAGAGGTGTTTGATACCTTCTCTAGGTTCTTCCAAGTAATACATGGTCTCCATACTATGAATCAAATCAAAATCATTCTCGCTCGACCATTCTAGTAGATTGGCAAGATGATATTCACCTTCAGTGTCCAACTCTCTCGCTTTGTTGATCATTGCTGGTGCAGCATCAATTCCTACTGCTTTGGAACAATGCGGGTGAGAAGATAATCTTCTGACCACCCATCCATTTCCACAACCCACATCCAACGCCCTGAATTTTTCCCCTAAACTTGCAATTTCTGCGAGAGCGAAGGTCAACATCTCATCAACAGAGGCCTGATGTCCCTTTTCCATTCCCACATCTTTGCCGATTAAAGCCCATTCATGAAAGACCTCGGGAGGAGTTCTCCAATCCGCATCTTCGCCGCTGTGCATGGAGGTCGGTGAAGCGAATCGCCTTTCAACAGTCCCTGTAGTGGCTTTCACATGGTGGGCGCTGGAGTAGATGCAGAGGAACTAGTCAGTTTCTGTGATTCAGAATGGGAGAACAGCATCATTCCAAGCCTGAGTGAGTACATTCGAATTCCGGCTCTGTCTCCTGCTTTTGATTCTGATTGGGAAGCCAATGGATATATCGAAGATGCAGTTCAACACATTGCAAAGTGGTGTAATGAACAACCCATTGAGGGTTTGAAGTTAGAGATAATCAGGTTGGAAGGACGCACTCCTTTGATCCATATGCATGTTCCAGGTCAAACTGACGAAACAGTTCTGCTCTATCAGCACGCTGACAAGCAACCAGAATTCGTTGGTTGGTTTGAAGGGCTAGGCCCATGGGAACCTGTGCGCCGAGGAGACAAATTGTATGGTAGGGGAGGCGCTGATGATGGATATGGGGCATATGCAAGTCTAACTGCAATTCGCGGGCTCCAAAGACAAGGCATCCCTCATGGCAATTTGCATTTAATCGTTGAAGCCAGTGAAGAATCCGGCTCTCCTGATTTACCAGCATATCTAGACCATCTCGAGGAGACAATCGGTGTACCTACATTGGTGGTTTGTCTGGATTCAGGGGCTGGAGATTGGGAACATCTGTGGCTCACGACTTCACTCAGAGGTCTTGTGATAGGAACACTGAGTATTGTAGTAAGCGAACAAGGTGTACATTCTGGTGATGCTGGCGGAATTATTCCGTCTTCTTTCAGGATTGCAAGGTCTCTTTTGGAAAGGGTGGAAGATAGTTCCACAGGAGAGATATTGATACCGCAATTCAATATTGAAATCCCAGAACAAAGAATCGAACAGGCTGAGCAGGCTGCAAAGGTGATGGGCGAAGAAGTATGGATGAAATTTCCATTCAAAGGCAATACTAAACCACCCAGTGATAACCTTGCAGAACTGATTCTGAACCGAACCTGGAGGCCATCATTGGAAGTCACCGGTGTTGAAGGGATTCCAGACATGTCAAAGGCTGGAAATGTGCTTCGCACCAATACCGACCTCAAATTATCATGCAGGATTCCGGCTGGAGTTGATTCTCGAAAGGCTGCTGAAGTAATGAAACAGATTCTTGAGGCTGAACCTCCACATGGAGCCGATGTCACATTCAATATTGAGATGCCAGCAGATGGTTTCCATTCCAAGCCATTGTCATCTTGGATCTCTGAAGCCTTGGATGGAGCGAGTCGAGCTTATTTCGGCAATCCATTACAGTTCATGGGTGAGGGCGGCACAATACCGTTCATGCCAATGTTGCAGACCAAGTATCCGAATGCGGAATTCATGATCACCGGGCTTTTGGGACCTCAATCAAATGCTCACGGGCCCAATGAATTCACTCATATCCCCTGTGGTAAAGCCGTAACTGCTTGTGTAGCGCAGGTTCTTGCTGCTCATGCGGCCCATCATTTGCCATAAATCACCTATGGTGACCCTGTTTTGGCTTCATTAAAGTCATCGCCACAACTCCCTGAACACTAAGAATGGATGCGTCGGCTTGATAATGCCTAGGTGGGTGGGAGGAGTTGGAGGCTCAGCCTCCGGTGCTATCCATGTCGGGTGATGACGAAGACAGTGTGAAGACCCCAGTCGTTCGCGTAGGGGACTTGGAAGACAGATTGGGAGAAGAGACTGAACGGCTTCTGAAATTGTATGATGCGTATGAAGCTCAGGAGAAAGAACTTGTCAACATGAAGGCAGAGATTGAGGTTCTTGAGAAGGAGATTGTCGAGAGAGAAATTGAGAAAGAAAGTCTAGAATCATTACTTTCTGAGAAGGATAATCGAATACGAGACCTTGAGCTGAAGGCTGCCAAGTCAACAAAGCAAGTAGATTTCCTTGAGCCAGAACTTCAGAAGATGGAAGAAAAGTACAGTCGTGAGAAGGATCGATTAGGCAAGGTCTTCGGAATCGCTGAAGAATTGGATAATGATTTGAAACTGGCAGTGACTGAAATGAAGGCCAGAGATGATTGGTATGTTGATCATATGGCATTGTTCGAGGATTTGAACAAGGCGATCAAGGCTCGTTATGAAATGATCGAAAGGGCCGTTGAATCAGAGAGGCAGAGCCAGCATATGCAGCGAGCCATCACTGACAGAATGGATGACCTCATTGAAGCAAGAGCTGCAGAAATGACACTTGAAGAAGCAGAGGCGGTGGATTCTTCGCAATCATCTGATGAAGCCACAGAAGAAGTTCCTGAAGAGGAAGTCCCAGAAGAATCCACAGAGGAAGCCGAGGAAGAATCTGAAGAAGAATCAGAGGAATCTGAAGAGGCCGCTGAAGAAGAATCAGAAGAATCCGAGGAAGAGCCAGAAGAACCTGAAGAGCCTCGAGAAGTCAAGGAAGCAACAACATGGGATGACGATGTTGACCCATGGGCTGACCATGACAAGAAAGAGTGAGGTGAGCCAGTGGGGCTGTTCGCCCGAGGAGGGACCACTCCAGTGGTCATGTCTTCAGTAATGGGTATTGCATCGCTGTTGATTGCGACGTTTGTAGACCCAGTCATGCATCTAGTGACATTGACTGGTGTGCTTTGTTTGATGCTCTCTGCATTTCTAGCCAATTTCTTCCGGGATCCAGACCGTCCAGTGCCAAAGGATGAGGGTGTTCTCGTCTCACCCGCAGATGGGCATGTGATGTTTGTTGCCAGAGAACGTTCGACGGGCCGCCGCCCGTCTAAATCTGAGGTTGATTCAGGAGAATGTGAAAATGATCCTTTGACAGGAGATTGGTTTCCTGAGCCATTGTCAGTTCCACAGTCATTTGAAACTGAACAGCGTTGGGAGAGGGTGAATGTCGGTGAGGAATCAGAAGATGATGTATGGAGAATAGCCGTTTTCATGTCACCGCTAGATGTTCATGTGAATCGGGTTCCAGAAGCAGGGACCATCGTCAAGATGGAGCATAGAACGGGTAAAGGAAAGAGGAGAGGGCCCTTTCTACCTGCATTCAAGAAAGAAAGTGAATTCAATGAACGAGTCCGAATGTTGTTCAAGAGTGAAACTGGAAAGATGCTTGAGATAATTCAGATTTCAGGTGCTTTGGCTAGGACAATAATTCCGTGGAAGGGTGAAGGAGATGTTCTTCGTCGAGGCGAAAGATATGGAATGATAAGAGTTGGAAGCCGTGTAGATCTACGTGTTCCAGCCTCCATCTATGAACCGGTAGTGATTGGAGCGGATTCAGAGAATCCTTCCTATCCAAAAGGACAATTCGTTTCTGCTGGGGCTTCCATCTTGTTTCGAAGCATTGATTCCATCGAAGAGGAATGATTCAATTTCTTGTTGATTCAGTGAGCACATCGAGTAAGCGTTGCTTTCATCAACACGGTTCCAGCCGGAGAAACCGGTGTGGATATGTCCGGCGGTCAGAGATTGAACCTTCTTGGTGACAGCGACTCTGCTGTTCGCCTACATGATTTAATCAAGGCGCCAGAAAATACCGAATGGGCTCAAGAGAGAAAACATTCGTGGGATGCGACCGAACCAGCGACGGTTTACCATACTCCTGAAATGCTACCGGATGGAACTCCAACTACTGCGGCTACTGTGATACTGCGCACCAAAGGATGTCACTGGTGGTGGAGTAGTGGTTGTACTTTCTGTGGATATTTCAATGATA
>CAXRJY010000044.1:0-6759 GCA_964230915.1 Candidatus Poseidoniaceae archaeon
GATAGCCCATCGAAACCCCATATGGTTGCACCCGAAGGATGCAGAGAAATTGGGAGTCGTAGAAGGAGGGCTGCTCAAAATAGAAACGGAAATCGGTTGGTTCGTTGACAAGGTATGGGTAACTGAAGCGATAAAACCGGGAGTGGTTGGATGTTCACATCATATTGGCCGGTGGCGTAGAAAACAGGATGCTGGAAATCGAATGATGACCAACACGGTATCTATCGAGGACCGAGGCGAAGGGAAATGGCGGATGCGAACCGTCTCTGGTATCGAGCCATTCGAATCCAGCGATGCTGATACTAATCGTCTGTTCTGGAGAGATGGTGGAGTTCATCAGAACATCACTCATGCTGTGCAACCAGACCCTATCAGTGGAAGCCACTGTTGGCTCCAGAAGGTAAGACTCTCTACTCCTTCTGAAGGTGAGAAATATGGAGATGTAGAAGTCGATACTGCACGTTCATTCGCCTATTACAAGAAATGGAATCAATGGGCGAAGGACCGTGAAACGCATCCAAGAGGCGAGCGTAGACCGTTGTGGATGAAACGGCCATTATCGCCGCGTCAAGAACACTGGTTCATCGATGAGGAGGAATGACATGGACCCTACCTCAATCATTGCGGCCACTCTAATCTTGATTGTAGCATTGACGTTCAGCCCCTTGGGGCTGGGAGGAGGAGTACTGTATCTTCCTATTCTGCTCTATGTCGCAGAATGGCCGGTAACTCATGCAATTCTAGGTTCACTCGGAATGGTCTGGATGGTGGCACTCGGCAGCAGTATGGCCCATACTAAAGACGGGCATTCTGATATCCGAATTGCGAATGCTGGACGGATGACAGCAGTGCCTTCAGCAGTTGTTGGAACCCTAATCGCCTGGCTGATAATTGAATATGTCTCGGACACGATAATCAAGTTGATCGCTGCTGCAATTCTCGTTTTCGTGATCGAAAGGAACCTCAGAACTCCAGTTGCAGCATCTGAGATAACAGAGGACCTCAACAAATACAAGATTGGAACTGCATTTGGTGGCCTTGCCTCTGGAATTCTTGGAATCGGTGGTGGAGCGATATATGTGACTCTGCACCGCTCATTTCTGGGTCTAGAAACTCGCACCTCTGCCGGAACCTCCTATCTAATCGGTGCGATGGTGGTACCAGTGGCTCTCATCAGTCACATCTTGATTGATCAATCGCTCTTTGATGTAATAGAAAACACAGGAATTACAGCCATCATCATAATGCCGATATTGGCTTTCACAATGGCCTTCTTCGGTGCGAAATTTGCCATCAAATACCTTCCAGTCAAAGTCGTCACAACTACATTCATCCTTGCAGTTTCATTGAGCCTGTTCAGATATCTGTGGGATATCTTTGGCTTGATGCTTTGAATCACAGACTCTCAATGAGCATGGCGATACCTTGTCCACCGCCAATGCAAGCAGTTGCGATACCATAGCGACCACCACATCTCTTCAACTCATGCGCCAAAGTAAGTACCAGACGGGTTCCAGTGGCGGCCAATGGATGGCCAAGACCAACCGCTCCACCGTTTACGTTAACCTTGTCAACATCAATTCCCAAGTCCTTGATACAAGCGACTGCTTGACCTGCAAACGCCTCATTTATTTCCCAACGGTCAATATCATCAACACCAAGACCTGCCTTCTCCAAAGCCTTGAGACTGGAAGGAACCGGGCCGTAAGCCATGATAGCAGGCTCAAGACCAACTATTCCCCATGAGACTATACGCGCAAGTGGTGAATCTCCATCCATTTCAGCCTGTGCTGCTGATTTGATGACTACAGCAGCCGCACCATCAACAACGCCACTCGCATTTCCAGCAGTAACCAAACTGTCTGGACCGAATGCTGTTGGAAGACCTGCTAGAGATTCTGGAGTAGAACCACGGACAAGATGGTCCTCATCCTTGTTGGTCAATGTCACATCCCCTCTTCTCGAAGAGATTGTGACTGGAACGATTTCATCAGCAAAGACATCATTATCTATGGAAGATGCTGTTCTTGAATGACTCAATGCCGCGAATTCATCTACTTCCTCACGGGTGACTCCCTTGCGCTTACACAATTCGTCGCTGGTCTGAGCCATGAACAACCCGCAGGTCATGTCCTGCAGATTGGTGAACATGTAATCCTCGACCTTGGGTGCCCTTCCAAGTCTCCATCCTTCTCTGGCTCCGCGCAGAACATGTGGAGCTTGAGACAAGTTCTCCATGCCACCAGCAACTACGGTCTTTGCTTCGTTTAGCATTATCATCTGTGCTCCACTGATGATGGATTGCACTCCACTTCCACAGATTCGGGACAAGGTGAGCATCGGCACCTCTTCTGGTATACCTGCCTGGAGGCCAGCGTGTCTGCTTCCATAGATGGATTGTGAATTGGTCTGCAGAGCGTATCCCATAACTACGTGATCGACATCATCAGGGTTTGTCCCAGTCTTTTCTAGAGCGCCACGAATAGCGATTGCACCGAGTTCTTCTGCCCTTAGCGACTTCAGGGCTCCACCCGGCTTGCCATCGCCTCGCTTGCCTCCAACCCACTCGCAGAAAGGAGTGCGCGCTCCGCCTACAATGACAACATCCTCATCAGCCATGTTCTGCCGAAAAGATTCCGGTTATTGAGTGATACGTTTGCGCAATCCGAACGATTCTCAAATGTTCATAGGAAGACCTGCTTACTGTGCAGACCAACCTTGGGACCCAATCCACTTTGTCGTACAGATTCAACGAATTGTTTACCTGTGGCGCTTCGGCCATAACTGCCACGACACCTTTCTCAAAGGAATCCTATTCAGACAAGGAACAAGGCGACTCCACCCAGCAACATGATGGCAGGAATGATGACCATCTCGAATCCAGACCTCATGGTTCCCAGATTGGATAATTCAGTTCCCCTGCGAACGATGGTCTTGACACCGGGCGCATCCTCACCATTGACATTCAGCAATGTATGTTGAACAGTGACGTCGCAACCCTCGGCTTCAGCCTCTTCTCGGCTCCTTGGAATAGTATTTCCCATCACATAGACTGGGTTGCCGATTCGCAGCCCCCAAAGTGTCCATCGATGCTTCTTGATCTTGCCTTGTCCCAACAATTTTGAGGTCATCTGTCCAAACAATTCCTTGCCGATTGAATCATCGTGCTTGGATTCCCAACGCTTGAGGAAATTACCCCAATCCCAACGCTTGAACGAATCGGAAAGGATTCGGATTCCTCCAGTTCCATCATGGAGCATGAACGTATTGGAGTCTTCTTCCTGATCAACGGTTCTCCAGTGGCACTCTTCCTTGCTGTTGCCTTCCGAATCTGTCACGGTCTTGCACTCCTTTACCTCGTGAGTCCATTTGTAGGCGACCATGTTGTGCATGGTACGGTGTGGTGCTCCACCTACTGCCACGGTCATATCGCCTTCCTTGGCAGGACGTACTTGGCCAACCAATTCATTGCTGCCAACGGCCATACTTCGAATCAGGCTTGTGGGAGTATCGAGCATCTGCGCCAACATCTTGGCCTGATACCAACCAACTCCCAGTCCGATGACACCAAGGATGGGCATTATCCATTTCAGAAAGGCAGGGTCTCCTGAGCCACCCGCCTCAGACAATTCTTCAGGAGACATCTCCAGTATCTTCCAGGTCCAGAACAGGAAACAACCGATGGAAGCAATGGCGAAGAGGCCGAATGCAGACATAGTCGCGGGTCGAGGAGTTCCAACCTTGTGTGGGTGTTCTGCCAAGGGCTCTCCAGATTCATCGGCAGCATAGATGTCCTCTGTGTTCCACTGCGTGGGTCCGGGAGCAGATAGAATCCAGTCATTCGGGTCATTCGTAGGAGCATATGATGAACGCTGTAGCCACCATGATTGCATCTCATAGCCGCGTTCCTTGGCCTGCTCCTCGAGTTCATCGTTTGAAATTGCACCCTTCCTCACATTGTGAAGAGTCGCCTCAAGTGAGCCAGGCGAAGAAAAGGCGAGCACGAGGAAACCAAAACCAGAGAGGGCGAACATGCCAACATCTCCCATGGCAACGAAAACGAAACCTGCAATCACCAAGGCCATTCCCAATCCCCAGATGAGCCACATCCACCAAATGTAGGGTACAGAAAAGTGGAAGAATCCACGGTCGAGGCTGGCTTGGTCAATACTTGCTTCAGTCATGGTTGGCGTAACCTACGAATGCAAATGACCTTTGCGTAGTAATCTCAATCTCTTCCAGGCATGTATTCTGGCTTCTTCTGCCAGATGGCCCAAGTACCAGTAGCAGTTGCAACCACCTTCTCATCTAGAGTAGATACCTCGCCGCGCAAATGGGCAACGTTGCGTCCTCGCTTGACCAATGTGCCTCTCGCGACCAGTTCATCACCAGGCTTTGAAGGTGCAAGAAAACTGATGCTCAACTGAGTGGTAGCGCACCATTCCTCAACTGGTAATGTCGAAACCAATGCCCCTCCACAGGCCATATCCAACATCATCGAGTAGAGACCACCATGTGTCACTCCTCCCTTGTTCGTATGTTTATCAGAAACCGTGACCTTGAGAGAAGCACTTCCCTTTCCCCATTCGCCACGTCTGATATCCATGGCTTGAGCAATTCCAGATAACTCAGGTGGCTGTGAGAGTTCAGTCATCATTGATCACCCCTACGACCTTGACAAGAATCCTCTTGCTACGTTGACCATCGAATTCAGCATAGTGTATCTGTTCCCAAGTCCCTAGATGAAGCCGCCCGTCCTGAACTGGCATGCAGACCTGTTGCCCGAGCAACTGCCTTCTCAGATGAGCATCGCCATTATCTTCTCCAGTCCTGTGATGCAGGTATTCCTTGCCCTTCTTTCCATCAGGGCCATGATATGGTGCCAAACGCTCCAACATAGACATGATATCATCGTGCAATCCATATTCAAGATCATTCACATATACGCTGGCCGTGATATGCATGGGGTTGACCAGAACCAAGCCATCTGCTATGCCTGAACGGTCGATAACCGCCTGAACCTCTCTAGTGATGCATCTTATCTCATACCTCTCAGGTGTCTTGATACTCATCTCTTCAACATAGGTCGCTGCAATGCCTTTGACCAATCTTCCACTTTCCGCCATGAAGCCGCTCATGTTGGGGGTACGGTTCAAGTTTCAGGTGCACCAGCGGCCCCTGTGGACCCACTTGCATTGGCCGATGGAACGATTCTCGGAATCATTGCTGCTGGTCTCTTGCTGGGAGCAATTGAAGGAATTCTTCCGGGCCCATTGATGATGGTAGTCATCTCAGAAACGATGAAACATGACTGGAAGGCTGGCGCCAAGGTAACCTCCTCAGTCCTGATCACCGATGGACCAATCATACTGTTGTGCGCACTCGCTTGGAATGCTTTGAGCGACCTTGAGAACTATCTGACCGCTGCTGCAGCCATATTGTTGCTCTGGCTTGCATGGAAAGCGTGGATCAGTAAACCACCTGAAGTTTCTGAAATTGCGGATGTTGACCATTCCCTGCGAAATGGTATCTTGACCAACCTGGTCAATCCAAACCCATACCGGTTCTGGGGCCTCATCGGGGCACCATTCCTCGTTGCTGGATGGCAATTGACTCCAGTCGCCCCTGTTTTGTTCATCATCGCATTCTTCGGGGTTTTCATCACCTGCAAGGTCAGTATTGCTAGAATTGTCGACCGTTCACGAGGTGCCCTGCAATCCAAAGGATATGTGATGGTCATGCGTTCATGTGCAGTTGCTCTGTTGATATTCTCCATCGGTTTCATATTGAGATTCATCTGACCTTCTTGTCTTCTGCACCCTCTTGATAGGAATACCTCTCTTCATCCCACGGGTCTGCACGGTTATGATATCCATGTCGCTCCCAGAAACCTCTTCTATCCTCTGACAAGAGTTCTATTCCACAGACCCATTTTGGGGATTTCCATGCATACAGATGATGACATACGAAACGCATCGGGCCTCCATGAGGTTTGGTCAATGGTTTTCCATCGTGGTGAGTGGCAAACAAATTTTCTTCGACCAAAGCATCCTCGATCTTGAGATTCGTTGTATATCCACCATAGCAATGAAACAAGACCGCCGCCGGCTCTTCGCTCAATTCCTTTTCAATCACCTTCCACAATTCGGAAATCGGTACTCCTGACCATAAATTATCATAGCGAGACCAAGTAGTGACACAATGGAAATCCTTCTTCAACTCCACTTGGCCAATGGCAAGAAATTCTTCCCATGACCACTTGAGCTCATTTTCAATTCCATGACCCCATACTCTGAACTCCCAGCCATCAGTCTCAACCTGTGGTGTTTCTCCATAGGTAAGAACTGGGAACCGTTTGGTCAAGAACTGTCCCGGCGGCAGACGTGGACGCCCGTCGGGGAGCATGATGTCTGTACAGGGTGCCGGTCATAAGGAGACAGCCCCTCGGATGGACATGGGTGCCAATATCCTCGTGGTTTACAAAAAGAACCACGAAAGGATTCACGATGAAAGCATCTCAATCATTGAATCAATCTTGTCTGAAAGCGATAAACTCAGCCAGACCATGCGTGCTAGAGAGGCTGTGTCTCGAGCGGACTTCATCGGCAGAGATCTGGTAATCGTGGTTGGAGGTGATGGAACCTTGACCTCAATATGTCACAATATTGACGACCAGACTCCAGTAATGGGAGTTAACTCACATCCTAGAACCAGTGATTCAGAAGGCTCACTTGGATTCTACATGGATTCTACAGTAGA
>CAXRJY010000045.1:0-2525 GCA_964230915.1 Candidatus Poseidoniaceae archaeon
ATTCAGAAGTTGTCTCAAACCAAGTCGCTGCAACGTGTGTCCATTCTGTGGTTACACTGGTTGAATCAATAATATATCCGTTACCTCCATGATTCTCAAACCAGATTGAAGGATATCCATAACTTCCAACCCCGTTATTTGTTCCCCTGATGCCAAAATACCACGCATCATCATGAGCCATCAAAACTTGAGTATCTGTACTGCCCATATCTCCTGACCATTTTATCCAAGCAGCCACAGTAATTTCATTGAGGCCGGAAAAATCCGGATTTCCAAAATAACTTTCTAAACCGAGATAATCACCTTCACCATCGAAGTCCAGAGCCCAACCATCAACACCTACTACTCTTGATGGACAGTATGCAGCGGCAGTTCCACATAGAGGATGATAGCCATTTGCTGAAGAATCATAATAGTAAGAACTATACCCACTCATATCTAAGTGCGCAAAGTGCAATTCAGAGTGTACACTTCCAGTGGAATCCACTGTGCCAGAAAACGTGAGATACAATTGGTCCATGGAATCTATTGCCAATGATGTATGTGTACCCATATATCCAACTCCGAATTGTGAATTATCAACCGGATGTTGTAATACCCAGAAAGCCCCATCAAATCTTGCATATTTCACATTCGATTTGCCGCTGCCATCATCTGGATTCGCATAATATGAGATATGTACCCTATCCTTGGAATCGATAACTAGGGATGTCCATTCACCCGTCTTTTCCACTGCATCAGAATCCACAGTAAGTGTAGACCAGGAAACGCCATCAAAATGTGCATACTTCAGGTCCCGATTCGCTTGATCCTGATAGGAGATATGGACTTCATTCTTGGAATCCACGGCTATTGAAGAGTATCTACCGGTGTCATATGTAGAATCTACAGTCGTTGAACTCCAAGATGTACCATCGTGATACAGATATTTGAGTGTATAAACGGTCAAGTCGAAACATGAGATGTGTTTTTTATAATCAGAATCTATTTCAAGAGATGGCCAAATACATTCAGCCTCTACTACAGAAATAGTCCAAGACATTCCATTGTTGTAGGCATGTTTCAAATTCGAGTTTGTATCATCATAATATACGATATGCACATCATCATTAGAATCTACAGCAATCGACGTATATTGACCAACATCATCAGTAGAATCTACAGTTGCTGTCGACCATGATATACCATCAAAATATGCATATTTCAAATCTAGATTCGATTCATCACTGTATGAGATATGCACATGGTCCTTATGTCCTATCTGTTCCTGAGGAACAACTGCAATTGAGGTATATGATCCAACTGCTTCTACAGAATCTACAACAGTTGTACTCCAAGATTCGCCATCATCGGAATGTGAATATAACAAATCATAATCAATAGATTGAGAATGAGATACATGTATGCCATTATTCCCAACACCTACCGATGAATATTCTCCCGAAACCGATGTTTCAGCAATTCTATTTTCCCAGGTACCGCCACTTCTCTCATTGAAATCCCAATGTGCTAACAATGAAGAATCGCTATGTGGCTTATACGCGTTATAGTAACTGCTGATTTCACTCTCTGTCAAGTCTGAATTGAAAAGCATGATATCATCTAACCATGCATCAGCATAATTGTAATCATTAGAATAAGAATCATGCCCAAGGTATAGATCGTCTTGAGCATCCCCAATCAATTCAGTTGTATATTCGCGTGCAACTTCCTCTCCATTTACATACAAAATTGCAGCTTGCCCATCAAATGTCCCCGCAAGGTGGGTCCAAGTGTGGCGAGGAATGGGGTCATCCGCTGTCACAACTGCGATGTTCTTCCCAGTCCCATCCACCGGGTTGTTGGTATTTGGATTTGCAAGTCTGAAACCAGTAAGTTCTACCTCTGCACATAGAATATACGAATTCGGCCATTTCCCAATCAGACATTGGAGACTATCACTGGGAGAGCCATTGTCGGGGTCGTGGGCTGTTATTGCATTTTCCATTGGATTTATCCAACCCATTACCGTCAACTTGTTGGTCATGCTCAGATCCTGGTGGTGATCTACTGTTGCAGAAACCTGCCGAAACCAAATCGACTCCCCAATAATACCTGGTTTTTCGTAATACAGTCCGCCGCCGCTTTGAGCTTCGATTTGATCTGCATGGTGCCCATTTCCACTTGAATCGGCTAACCAACCGGGATTGTTTGTATCGTCCATTTTCCAATGCCCTACTAGTGAATCATGATTATACAACGAAACATTCGTTTGAAGGCCATTTCCTTGTTCAAGCATTGAATCAAAACCAGAACCTGTTAATGTGACTTCAGTACCGCCTAGAGAGGTTCCATTAACTGGATAAATATTGTACACTCTTCCAGTTAATTCTTCGTTGTCGCCAACGCCATCCCCATCGCTGTCAAACTGCTCGTAAGCATCATTCGGGAATGCATCTTCACTATCTAAGCAGCCATCTCCATCGCTATCCGTCATGCTCTTGGTCATGTAGACAAGAGCCCCGCTATCATCACGATGATAGGCG
>CAXRJY010000046.1:0-6709 GCA_964230915.1 Candidatus Poseidoniaceae archaeon
TGTTGCTCGTGAGATTGGCAGATTACGACACCTGTTGGCGGTGGACGTCGGCGCTCAGATGTTAGAACAGCAAGACTCGGACCAGCACTCATTGCTCTGTGTCGAAAAACTGGAGATCTCTGACTACCCATTCAATCCTGAAGCGAGAGCATTGCTGTTTGAGAGTGTACTTTCGCATCTTGACAGTGCTGGAAGTATACCTACCGATCGTTGTATTACAATAGAATCCCGCGACGAGGCTCTGGTGGTCAATTCGTGCCAAGGTAGCCGAATCAATGAGGCCTTGGCACATCTGTTACAGGCGATGGCTTCGACTCGTTCTGGTCGAATGGGGAGAATCATGGTGGAAGCCACCAGAATTACTCTGCAAATGGGAGGTATTTCTCCAGATGATGTAATTCAATGGTTGAATGAAACTCCCCCAGACGCCGTTGAAGGGATATTGTCTGTGACCTTGCCGAATTCTCGACAAGTACGTTGGCGCTTCGCTGAAGTTGCAAAGGTGTTTGGGGTATTGCGCAAGGGAGTGGACCCACGCCGCATCAATCTTCGAGCATTGTTGAGAAGATACAGGGGGACTGCGGTCATGCACGAAGTATTGGCAAGATTATTCCACGAAAGGATGGATGTTGTCGGGGCTGCTGACGTTCTTAGAGGGATTCAGAGTGGAATCATCAGATTAGAAGTGACCGCACCAGGTTGTTTAGGTGTCTCACCAAAAGGTGAGAGAGATCTGATGATGCCAAATTGGTCAAATCTTCAGGTTCGAGAGAGATTGGAGTCTCGGTTGATGAATGAAAGGGCTGTACTATGTTGCTTGAAATGTGGTGGGACCAAGACTTTCCGAGTTGCAAGATTCGAGGAGATTGAAGTTGTGTGTAGACATTGTCAAGGGCGTATGATGGCATGTGCGAGAGAAGGACTGCGAGAGATGCTGGAGAAATGGGTCGCTTCTTCAGAGCGTTCAGATGTTAATCGAATGAATCGATGTGCAGAGGCAATAAAACGTCGAGGAATTGAAGCGGTTCTCTGCTTGATGGGACGCGGAATCGGTGAATCAACTACAACCAGGCTGTTCCGTAGTGTAGTTCCAGGGGATAGGGATGGTTTGTTGGAAGCCATTCATAATGCCGAGGTGACATATGCAAGAACTCGGAGATTTTGGTAATTGCAATTTCTGATTCTGCAATTGGAAAATCAAAGGTCATTTCCACGTGGGTCCTTTGGCCCCGAAGTTCTCTGAATCTCTACTCCATGTTCCTCTAGATAGCCGATGCCATTGGTGCCACCAAATCCTCCATCGACAACGACGACTCTGTTGATTCCAGCATGATGTATCAATTTGGCACACATCATACAAGGTTCTCCAGTGACTATCAACCAAGCGCCACCAGTCGGAACTCCATTTGCTGCAGAATTGCAGATTAGATTCATTTCAGCGTGGTGGCATCCAATCTCCACCATGGTTCCTGATTTGATATTCTCATCATCGCGAAGACAGGTTTCCCCTCCACACAATTCCCCTCCACCACGTGGCCCTCCATTGTATCCATCCATCAGTACAACGTTTCTGTTGGGGTCAACAAGTAAGGCACCGAACTTGCGACGTGGACAATTACTGGCTTTGGCTAGAGCAAGGCATTGTTCAATACGAATACCAAGATGCTTCTCTTTCAGAGTCTCACCACCTCTCGCGAATGACCCTCTCATGATAAGGTGTCTTAGAGAAGAGACAGGTCCTGATCCGTGTCCATTCCAAGAACGCTGAGAATCTCTCCCTGTAGATACAGTGAACCACAACTGACGACGAAGTCTCCATTTATCGAATCAAGCGCTTCCTTTACTTCATTGATTGGACGACCGAATCCAAAAGAGTCTGCCGCCATTGCAGGATATCTTCCATGTTGGGCTTCAGTACATACCACATCGATTGGTGGGTGCATTTCCATCAATGCCAACAATGGTTTCAAGAATCCTACAATATCTTTCTGTGGTGATGAACCGAACAAAAGGCTCCATTCGCGGTTTTCAACCATTGGGGTCAAAGTGGCGATGAATCGTTCCATTCCACTGGGGTTGTGGGCTGAGTCGAGAAGGAATTCACGCCTTCCACTCTTTACTTGCTGTAATCGCCCTGGCCAGTGAATGATTTCAACAGCCTCAGAGACCCTGTCTGCCGCGATTTCAAACCCTCCAGTTCTAAGCACTGTTTCAGCCAGAATAGCAGCTTCTTGACGATAATCACCGATTTGAGTTTCCACCCATTGTACATCATACAGAGCCTCGATGTCATCTTTCCCTTCATCTATCATCTTCATGACAAGGTGTGGGCATTCAGCAGCGATTGCAGCCTTTTCAAGAGCAATCTCCGCGATGCTGTCTCCAAGGATATCGGTATGTTCGAGAGATATCGAGGTGACTAGACAGGCACAAGCCTGGCATGTACGTGTAGCATCGAGCCGCCCACCAAGTCCAACTTCAACCACCATGATGTCCACATCATGTTTCTCGAACAGGATACATGCAGCAATCCAAGTGGTTTCAAAGAATGTCAAGCCAGGGTCGATATTTCGTATCTTTCTCAAGGCAAAATCGAATTCTTCCGGAGCAACAGGTACCCCATCGATACGAATTCTCTCCTCTATTCTGGCAATATGGGGAGATGTGAAAGTTCCAACCTTCTTGCCTGACATGATCAACGCAGCACTGATGATGGCGCAAGCTGTACCTTTACCGTTACTCCCGGCAACATGTATTGCAGGAGCACATAGTTGCGGTTCCCCGCTCCTTTTCAGAGCCTCCTCAGTGGTTTCTAGACCAAGTGAAATTCCACGAGAACGCAGCCCTTCAAGCCAATCCCGAATCATATCGACAATTCCGACAACAGGCCATTGAACTTCAGTTCTTGCATAGCCATGCTACGCATGGCTGGGCAGAAGCCATGAAAGGGAGCGCAAGTCTCGCACATCCATGTCAGGGGAAGGGGCAACCCCGAACAAGGAACTTCCAAAGCGTAAGTCTGAGTTTCAATATGTCATTGAAGCGATGAAGGAACAATGGGGCTCGATGCTTGCAATGGCTGCGATGTTCGTAGGCACCATTGCCCTAGGAATGCTGCTTCAACCGTTCTACAATCAATCTGATGAATTGCGTGCTTTTGGCAAGGATGGCGCTTCTCAAGGGCGTTGGATTCTACTTGAACTGATGATGATATTCGCTTTCACCGCCCTGATAATCTGGTTGGCCAAGAAGAAGAAGGAATGGATCATCAAAGTAGGTATCTTGGGTATTCTATGGTTGGCTTTGGTCTATTCAGCAGTTCCACTGGCTCATTTGATCCTCGCCCCAGACATGAGTCCAGATCCATTCGTCATGGAGGATGTTGCGGTAGGAGGAAATGAAAGTGTGGGAGATGAATTTGTTTCGCATCTTGGAGCCACTGGATACATGATGTATGGTGTTGAACCACTGCTTGATGATGATGGAGATCAAGTTCTCAATGATAATGAAATTCCTGTTTCAACCCATTACATCGAAGTAACGACTGACGAAAAGGATTGGAGATGGGAAGAAACACTCAATACATCTGAGTATTATCTTCGAGTGACTGAGCAGAGTGACGGATTCGTCATCTCGTCTGGAGAAAATATGTGGATTCTTGATCGTGATGGAAATGAGGTGGAAAGTGATGTATGTCTACGAGCCACACTTCCTGCTGCTTGCTCATTGACTTTCAATCATACGATAGGCGAAGTCAATCACACCTATTCGATAACTAATGAACCACGTTTGATAAGATATCACCCGAACAAGGATGTAGGAGCAAATTATCCCCCAGCAGTCTATGATGCACAGTGGAGGCTACCGGAAGGAATGAATCTGGGCAGTGGGCAATTGATGGCACTCAAGGTGAAAGATGGAAGAATGCTGGTTGTAGGACATTCATATGCATCGTTGTTCATTATTCCAGAGGATAGACCACCATTGAGTGATAGAGGTGGGCCAACAGAATATGTAGAGGAGATATGGAATTATTCAGTGGATGGAGTCACTAATTTGACTGCGGCTGAATGGGGCATATCACCTTGGGCAGATGACAATCTTTCCAGTCAATCTGGTAATGAAATGATGTTGTTGTTGGGAACTGAAGACGGCGATGTCATGTCTTGGAACTTCGATATCGCTAATGATAAGGTCACTAAAGAAACGAGAATGCATCTTGCAGGGAATGATGCATTGGATGGTCCAATCCATGCTATCAGATTGGGAGATTACGGTGCCGGCGGCTGGAACGAATTATTCGTTGCTGGTGGAGGAACATTGCATATGTTCCAAGGTTCCAGTCTGACCGATTACATGCACATTGACTATGATGGCTCTTTGGAAGCCATTCATATTCTTGCTACTGAAGAAGGTGCAGTTGTTTCCTGGTATTCGGAAGGAAATTGGAGTGGGGGCCACTTGAATAATGAAATGTTGATACAAAGTGGTGTACAACTTGACCCTCTTTCCTCATGGGTCGGGTTGATAATTTCTACAGTACTGATGGTGTGGTTGATCTGGCGACCTGAATGGTATGTAGTCAACACCACTGGGGTATTGGTTGGATCTGGAGTTGTAGTCATGTTAGGAATCGCTTTCGTTCCATGGCTGGTAATAATCTTCATGATATTGGCAGCAATCTACGACCACTGGGCAGTACACACATCCAAGCATATGCTTGACCTTGCAGATACCATGATTGGGCTCAATCTGCCGATATTGTTGGTCGCACCTCAGGAGAAGGGATTCTCTATGCTCGATGACGGAGGGGACGATGAAGAAGAGGACGAGGTAGAAGATACCGATGAGAGTTCTGAAGAATCCAAATCTGAACAACAGGAACCAACTCCTGCGGCATCGAAGAAGGACGGATTCAAGGCCAAGGCAATAGCGGCAGAAACAGCACGTAGTTCTGGACAACAGCCGGTCAAGAAACCAAAGAAAGGAGGAGCTGAGGCCATGTTCATGGGGCTTGGAGACATTATCTTCCCTGGTATGTTGGTAATCTCGGCAATGACATACCTTGCACCAGTTGGTGGAGAGAGTGCAGCCTTGTGGGTTGCTATTGGTGTCATAATTGGCGGTTTGATAGGATACATGATTCTAATGACTAGAGTAGCACTAGGGATTCCGCAAGCAGGCTTACCGTTATTGAATGGAGGCAGTATACTTGGTTACATCATATTCGGATTAGCCTTCATCGGTTGGAAAGCATTAGAATTCAATATTACATTGTGAGGGGTTACATGCTTGATATGAAGACATTCAGGGAGAATGCCGACCTGATTCGTGCGGACCATGACAAGCGGGGAATCCCTCATGACCCAATTGATGATGTTCTGCGTTTGGATGAGGAATGGCGACAAGCCATCCATCAACAGAGCGAGGCTCGCCGTCAGCGTAACATTGCTGCCAAGGAAATCGCCGCCGCCAAGAAGAGTGGTGATAGCAATGAGATCAATAGGGTCATGGCTCAAGTGAAGGACCTTGGTGATGTGATAGATTCACTTGATGATAAGGCAAATGCTCTGCTTGAGGAGAGGGATGGTATCAGGATGAGAATTCCAAACATCCTGCATCAGGAGGTACCTGTTGGTGCCGATGAAGGAGGCAATACTCAACATTCATTGCATGGAAAGAAGCCAGATTTTGAATTTGAACCACGCACTCACAATGAATTGATTGAGATGAATAAATGGGTTGAACTTGAACGTGCTGCAAAGATTGCTGGCAGCCGTTTTTTCTTCCTCAAAGGTGACCTTGCTCGTTTGGAAATGGCTTTGCAATCATATTCGGTTGACTTCCTATGCGAACGTGGATTCACATTCGTACAACCTCCCGTGATGATGAACCGCAAGGCCTACGAAGGCGTGACTGACTTGTCGGATTTCGAGACAGTCATGTATGGTGTTGAACCAGATAAGTTGTACATGATAGCAACCAGCGAGCATCCACTGACTGCAATGTACATGGATGAGGTTATCGAACCTTCATTATTACCGATTAAGATGGTTGGAGTTTCACCTTGTTTTAGAAGAGAAGTAGGAGCACATGGGCTTTCGGATAGAGGAATCTGGCGAGTTCATCAATTCACTAAGATCGAACAGATAGTCATATCCCATCCAGATGAATCATGGAGTCACCATGAGGAACTGCTACAGAACTGCATCGACTTGTGGGATGAATTGGAACTTCATTATGAAGTTGTCAACATCTGCACGGGAGATATGGGAACAGTCGCTTCTCGGAAGTATGATCTCGAGGCATGGCTTCCGGGTGCAGAAGCATTCAAGGAAATCGTTTCTTGCTCCAATTGTACCGATTACCAAGCCAACCGCCTACGTATGAGATATCGAACTGCGGATGGTAATGAGGCAGTACACACACTGAATTCAACTGCAGTCGCGACCTCAAGAGCCTTGGTGGCGATAATGGAACAGAATCAACTTGAAGATGGGCGAGTGAAAGTCCCAGAAGTGCTGGTACCTTTCATGGGTAAGGATATTCTTGAGCCCTGTCAATTTTAATTACTTATTCTGCTAGATCACTCATCAACAGAAAAGGGAGATTTCTTTTTTTTGCTTGGTCGACAATATATTTGAATTCTTTAACACTCCATTTACTGGAATTTGAAAGTTCATGCGAATAGAGCAGAACAGTCAGGTCG
>CAXRJY010000047.1:0-5331 GCA_964230915.1 Candidatus Poseidoniaceae archaeon
TCCACCGCCAATAGGTGTCGCAATCTACCAATCTCTCGGGCCACATTGGCTGGCGTAGGAGGCAATTCTCCCGACCATACTGGAGCAGTTCCTTGGTCACTGACCGGGGTCACCAACAATTCCTCTTTCTCTGGATCTGCATCGATGACCTGCCAAGTTCTACCGGCCATCACGAATCTGCGCCGTTGACCATCCTCATCATCTCCACCAGAATCCAAGGACAATACGAATGCTTCATCCACCGAACCCAGTGATCGGCGCGAGACTGCATCTCTGACTCGGTAGGATTGATTATCGGGTATCATGGAAAGATGATTCCTCGCATATTTCCAAGTCCTGCCGGCAGAAGCGAACCAGCCCTTTTGAAAACGAGGAGGTACCGGCATCTGCAATTCTTCGAAACCAGATGGAGGGCCATCTTCTCCTTCTACAGGAGTTGGACGTTCCTCAGGCGTAGTAGCATCACATTTCTGCCGAGATTCTGCCCAGACTCGCTTGGGCCAGGTCCACCAAGGGTGCTCCTTTGGCTCCTCTACCAGATTCAACAACCAATTATCTTCCAATACTCTGATCACTTCGAGAGTGTCTGTCCTTGTCCAATCTTTGAATTGAGGTGCTTCGGAAATGATAGCGGTCGCTTCATCAAGAGGTACGGCGCCACTACAGCGAGCCATCTGAACCAATTGATTTGCTACAACGGATAGCGGACGTTCCCTCCATTCAACAGCCTCGATGATTCCACTATGTGCCCTTCTTGCAATGACTGCTGATTCTGAGATGTCATCAGCTTCCCACGAAATCACCTTCCCGCGTCCAACTCCATCGAGATGGTGCTCTGCTCTGCCAACACGTTGCAACATCCTATCGACAGAACGGGGACTGCGAATCTGTAACACGTATGCGATACTACCCACGTCAATTCCTAGTTCAAGACTACTGGTACAGACAAGTCCATCCAACTTGCGTTCACGCAATTCGTCCTCCATCCGTTGCCGAGTGGCTGCAGCAAGACTCCCATGGTGTACGCCTATTCGTAACTCTGGGGAGATGATTTCCATTCTCTGTGCCACGGTTTCTGCAGCATTTCTAGAATTCACGAAAATCAAACAAGGTGCCTTCTCAGATATTTCACGACCTAGAATTCGCAAGGAGGCATATGCTCTCGCTGAAAGGCCAATATCGAATCCCGCAGCCTCATCAGAAGGCATTGTGTTGGCTGCCTCTACAACGATTTCAGTGGCTCTCATACCTTCCACTTGAATCGATTCTGCCTGTGGAGACAGCCATCTTGCCACCTCTGCTGGGTTTCCAACGGTTGCTGATAATCCAACGCGCTGAACCCTTTCTTTGGTCAATGCTTCAAGGCGTGCAAGGCCGAGACTGAGTTGCCAGCCTCTTTCATCGGCAGCAAGATCGTGGACTTCATCGATTATCACAGCCTTGACTCCTGCCAACATCTCAAGAAGACGAGAACCTGAAAACATGATTTGAAAGGTCTCAGGTGTAGTGACCAATAGGTTTGGAGGATTGCGGACTTGTTTCTGTCTCTCACTCTGGGGAGTGTCGCCATGTCGCAACCCTACTTTCTTTCCAGCCTTGTCAGCAATCTCGTGGATTCGGCGATCAACATCTCTGTTCAGAGCCCGCAACGGCGTGATGTAGAGAATGGATAGCCCCTCCCATTCATGTGAAATTGAACGATCCAGAAGAGGTAGTACTGCAGCCATCGTTTTACCCGAGCCGGTGGGTGCGACCACCAATCTGTCAAATCCTTGCTTCAGTGGTTCAATGACCATTCGTTGAACGGGTGTAGGTTGCCAATCCAGTTCACTCAATGCACCTTCCAAGGCCTCAGATGAGAGTCCGAAGTCTGATTGATGTGACGCGCGACCCCCTCCAACATGGAACCCCTACACCCCTCATTTTTGAGTCCACCGATTACAGAATCAGCAATCGGATGAATGAAAAGTCCCAATGTCACGCCGCTGGATATGGAGCCGAGCATCGATGAGGATGCAATCGATGATTGGTCGATGCGTGCTTGGGGTGAAGCGCCGGTGGAAATCTTTCAATGGTCCAGTATTGACCAAAGACATGAAGTGCTTCTGAAATATTCAAACATGGTTGCAGTTGCCCGATTAGAAGGGGCTGGAATCGGAGATTTTTCAACTGAAGAACAAGTATTGATACGAATCAATGAATGGAGTCCCGGTTCTATTCAGGCAAATCGTCTTGCAGACGGTTCAATCAAAGTCAGGTTCCGTCGTCAAAACATCACATTATCAGCGATGTTGAAAGCACCAGATGCACTTTCTTCAATGCTTGAGGAATGGTTGATGGGGATGCGGGCTGAACCTGACCGTGGAAGAGGGCGTTTCAAGCGAGTGAAAGCGGTCAAGCGTCAACGAGATGCTGTCGCAAGAATGCTCGACCAAGCCAGCGTTGAGAAATTGATTGAGAGTTATGAACAGATAGAATCCAAACTGAGTGATTCGGAGAATTCTCTGGCAGGTTCTGTTGCGGATGAGTGAATCACTCAGCATATCCCACCTGTTGTTTCTCCATCTTCAATTCCTCGAATTCAGGAGAATTCTTGATGATTCTAGTAAGCAATGGCTCTAGAGCGATTGGTGTCGCCAATACCACTGCGATAGTCAAGAACAGCCATCCCCAAGTCGCAGCGGGAACCTGAGCAGTGCCTGGAGAATCTCCACCAGCGAACATCAGTTTGACTGTTCCAAGCCAAGGAATCTCTGCTCCTGCGATGCCCACCAGATATGAATCGGCAACTGGCCCAACAACCCAGCCATCCATATCATACAACCCACTTGCACCTTGAACTCCTCCATTCGTAGGAGACCAGCCTTGATCCACTGAACATTTATTGTTGTCTCCAAGTGTCAGAAATCCTGCTGAGGTTGGCTTCCAGGACTCGACTTTCAAATGAGGTGGCAGACCAATTTCTCCATGATTGAATACAGCATCTCTCTTGCAGTCATAATATCCGGTCAATGAACCATTGAATTCCCAATCAATGCTGGTCACATTCTTCAATCTGGTCCCTGGAACGTCCCATGAATGAACACAGATGTCCAAATTCGAGTCATATACGACTTCACTTTCACAAGTACCGTTCTCGGAAGGGGAGGTAGTGAGCGATGGCACCGCTTCCAATATTGCACGATGAATTATTGGGGTGCCTGATTTCCCATTCTTGGAATAAATGATGACGTCGCCTTCCATCCCGTGACTGGAATATCCATAGTGTGTGTTGAACGGTTCAGTCGCTTCTGCATAAGTGACCACATCAGAAGTACTTGGAGAATGAACAAGAACAAGGTCGCCGGCATCGATAGAGCCGACTTCTCCCGATTCCGCATCATGCACCATCGAATCTGATTCTACCACAACCAGTGGTGGCATTTGACCGGTAATTGCCCACAATGAGAGGATTATCAAAGAAATCATACTGACTGCAAGAATCATCTCGCGAAACAGGGTCCAGCTCATCGGCCTTCCTCCTCATGCACGTTTCTTGGCACGTTTCAAGCCAATTTCAACAAGGTGTTCATTCAATCGCTCGATGTGCTTTGTTCCGAGAAGTGTAGCGGCTGACTCTGCCTCCGACCTACGTCTACTGACTTCTGAACGTGCTGTGGTGTCAATAACTTCGTTCAATAAATTGTATTGGCCTGCATAATGAACAAATTCGGGCCCGACCCAAATTGCTACCAGGCTTGCGATAATGAGCAAAGCCCACGAAAGAGTGGTATAATCATCCCAAGTTCCAGAACCTCTGAGCAGAACCAATTGGATGATCGATGATATCATGATGGCGATACAACTCAGAAAAACGGTGGAAAGGATGCGTAAATGTTGGTCTTGCTTGCTCTTCCACCAACTTTTCAAAAAGCCGTCCTTCTTAGATGCTCGACCTGCCAACGCGACTCCCCTCAACCGTCACAGGGTGCTTGCATTCATCAAAGATTGTGCGCCAAGTTCATTTTTCTGATAGAATCCACCCCTATGGGGTGGTGGCCTATGAGGGGATGTTTCAAATGCCGCTGGCGTTGAGCAGCGGTGGGATACCTATGCGTCGTGCCCTTGGTTTGATTTTGCTATTCCTTTTTTGTTCACTGGCTCCGATGGCCAATGGGGCGGTGACAGAAACACAATTTGCCGGAGGAACCACTTCCTATGAGCAAACCTTCAATGGCCAAGGAAATGGTTCTGCAGGAATCATCAACATCCCCTACGGTGCTGAGGTGACAAGTGCTGAATTCAATCTGAGAGGAGACCCTTCAACTTCGCAATGGAGCAATCTTACCAGCAACAATGATTTTGGCGGAGTTGGTTCAAGTTCATGGTCCGGAACTCCACCAGGAATGGCTTATGGATACCGTTCCAATATAGACGTGGACAATAACGCTGTGCAATTACTAGGACAACCTTCTACAACATCAATGGCCCTATCTTCCTCAACTCAGATTTCAAGTACAACTGGACATCAAAACACCTCTGGAGAATTCATCGCAAATGGAGATCAAGGCTTCATTGGAGCATCTTCCACACCATCCAGCGATGCACTAAGTAGTGGAACATGGTCCTATCCCGGAAGTGTCGTCAAGTTGGATGATGAGTATCACGTTCTGATGAGTACATCGACTTCTTCATATTATTTCCAGAACATCTACCGCTGGAATGCAAGCACGGGTTCATACATAGGCCAAGTCACAATCAATTTCGGAACCTGTAATAACAATTATCTGAGATATACCCATGACATGGCAAAGGATGGAAACAATACAGTTTACACTGTTTCGTACAACTACTACGCTATTCTGAAATGGAGCATCAGTAAGAGTGCCAGCAGCAGCACTTGGACCTGCCAACAACAAACGGTTCTGACATATCCAAACATGGTGGCTGGAATAGATATCGATGAAACCACTGGGAAAATGTGGCTATACATCTATCAAAGTCAATTCCCAAATTACAATCATTACCTTTGGGAAGTCAACAAAGCCAACCCTTCATCCGCCAACGGCACATACCTGCTTGGACCAGGCACCGATTTCATAGGAACACCTGCAGGCCTGCATGTAAGTGAACCAAGAATAACGGTGAACAACTACCAATCTTCTGCTTCAACTCACCACCACTTCCATCTCGACGGAATGTGGACTGAACGACTTGGTACTCAAACCCTCAACCAACGCGGGCATTACGGACTTTCTGATATCGGCGATGGAACTCTGGCCTACACATGTTTCTATTCCTCATCCTGCAATACCCATTCTAGAGACATACTGTTCAGTGGTTCTGGTTCAC
>CAXRJY010000048.1:0-9628 GCA_964230915.1 Candidatus Poseidoniaceae archaeon
CGTTGTCCAAAGATTGGGGATTCTCGCATACTTTGCCATTCTTTGGAGACTATGCATTCGTTCTCGAGGATACGAATTACTTTCGTTTGATGTCTTGGAATGGAACCTCATGGGCCGAGGGTGAACAGGCGGGTATTGAATCATGGATTGGATGGGACGAGAACCGAGTCACCGAGATTTCCATTCCATTGCAGAATATCGGCTCTCCAGTTTCACTCGGATTCTTGGCATGGGCACAGTGGCAGGATGCAGGAAATGTGTGGACTTCTTTCCCACAACAGAACCCAGCCAGCGCCAATGGAGCAGAGACCTTCACTCACTTCTATGAACTTGATTTGAGTGGTAGTGATCCTTCTTCCTCTCCAGTCATAGAGGATATGAGGGAACCTACAAAAGTCGATGATGCATTGAATCTAGCAATAGTTTTCCACCAACATCAGCCCTATTACAAGAACAAATTGACTGGGATGGTGGAGATGCCATGGGTTCGCGTCCATGCAATGACCGAATATGTTGATTCACCAGGAATTCTAGCCAATACCGATACCAAAGTGACATACAATCTGGTGCCTTCTTTCATCGAGCAATTACTGGATTATTCAGAGAATGGAGTACTAGATGTACATACCGACATTGCTCGGCGCTCATGGAATACAGGAGGATACCCCAATGCGACTGACCTCGAGTTACACACCATGCAGTTCCAATCTTTCTGGAACTCCGGTTGGATCTACAATGTAACCGAGGATGACCCCCGTGTTGGTTGGGTCTATGAGAGTAGCCAGAGGTATTCTGAACTCTATGCCATGACCAAACACAACCTGAAGCCGGCAACGATAATGGATGACACATTGTTAGTTGCTCAAGATTTCCTTGATCTACAGGTATTGTGGTATCTATATCAGTTCAGTCCATCCTATGTCAATGGCACATACAATGCAAGCCATCGCGACCAAGGTCTCATTGATCTGTTCCAGCAGAATGGGCAATATTCACTCCAGGATTTGAATTACGTTCTCGATGCACAGGAATCTCATATGTCGAATATTCTACCAATGTATTCCGAACTTGCAGCCAGCGGTCAAGTGGAATTGACAACCACTCCATATTATCATCCGATAATGCCATTGTTGATGATGGATGGTTGGACATTTGAGGATGGAATCAGAATCAACAAGGATTCGTGGCCAGAGGATGTCAAGACTCATCTGGAGAATGGAATGGACCTGTTTGAACAGGAATTGGGTTTCCGCCCAGTAGGGATGTGGCCCAGTGAACAAGCAGTCAGTCCAGCCATGGTCCAGCCAGTTGCTGATGTCGGCATTCAATGGATGGTATCTGATGAGGAGATCCTTTCAGCCTCCAAGGATGTGAATGGTGATTACGTCGACGTTGAGGAGGCGGAGAATCTAGCAATTCCTTGGCAAGCGGACAACGTTTCAGTCATCTTTCGAGACCGAGTGATAAGCGATCGTGTTGCCTTCCAATATGGCTCGATGACTCCCGAGGCCGCAGTATCTGACTTCCTTTCCTATTGCGATGATATCAGACAGCAACTACTCAATTCTGGTAAGGACCCTAGTGAACATCTTCTGACTGTAGCGATGGATGGAGAGAATTGGATGTTCATGTCAGATTTCCAACATCATGACAACGGAAGGCCATTCACAGAAGAATGGTTCTCGCGTTTATCCACGCATCCTACTGTGGTCACCACAACTCCAGCAGAATTCCTTGCTGAAGGCCATGAACTTCCTGAGATTTCCACTATTGGAACTGGTTCATGGATAGATGGCACTCTTTCGACATGGGCAGGAGAGGCTGAGGAGAGTTTAGCATGGCAACGAATCATCGAGGCACGTCAATCTCTGGTCTCTTTCGAGGCTGACAATCCCTCGCATCCAGGCCTTGCAGACGCTTGGGAAAGCCTCTACATCGCTGAAGGTTCAGATTGGTATTGGTGGTATGGACTTGACCAAGACAGTGGTTATGATGAGACATGGGACGTTTTGTTCAAGGTACATCTTTCCAACATTTATCGAGCAATCAACCTTGAACTACCTCCCTATCTTCAAGATCTATGGACAAATCCAGCAATTCCAGATTCTCCTTACGGAGGGGTGATGGAACCGATGATAGATGGCATTGCATTACCTGGTGAATGGGATGATGCTGCGCGATATGATGCCAGCGGAGTGGATGGAGGCGCTTTGGATATCTCTTCGTTTCATGTAGGATATGATTCAACCAATCTCCATATCAGGGTAGACCTCTCACTTGCAACCCCTGCTGCGATGGAGGTCTGGGATTCTGCTGATGTCGACCTATCAATCTACTTGATGCAAGCGAATGCTATCAATTTCAATGAGGTTGAGACCAATTTCCGCACCTATTATGGCAATGAGATAATCGGTTTCCCGTCCAAATACATGGTTTCCTTTGATTTTTCGGAATTGCGTGATGATGGTCGTGCCAAATGGAACTTGTTCAAGGCCAAGGGGAAAGTAGCAGATACTGAGAAGTGGGTGTGGTCATCTACTTCTTCCTTAGGCGCCTGTGCTGCCAAAGATGTCTATGAGTTCAGTGTTCCGTGGTCTGAAGTTGGATTAGCACCACGTTACACAACTCGACTGAAAGTGGTCACTTCATTTGCTGATTCACAATCATATGGAGATGGTGTGGATATGGAGATGGCGCCACCTGCGCCAGCAGAAGTAGTACTTCCTGATCTTGAGGAATGGATAACTTTGCTCGATATCGATGACGCGACAGGAGATGCGGACCGTGGCGGTGTCTTGGTAGGTCCTCAGGCAACGGATTTCGCCGCTGATGGCAGCCTTTGGGATATCGAGCACTTGAAGGTGAGTCAGAGTTCTTGGAATGCACGTTTTGAATTGAAGGTGGATGATATCACCAATATATGGGGGATGAGCAATGGTTTCAGCCATCAAATCGTTCAGATCTATGTCGATAGAGGAAATACCTCGTATGGCATGACCGAAATGCTGGAAGGGGCAAATGCCTTGATTGCTGAAGATTGGGCCTGGGAAGTTGCGATTTCTGCTACTGGAGAACCTGGTGCGGTGAAGGCGATGATGGCAGAATCAGGCGAAACGACTGCACGCGGCATTGAAGTTTCAGCTGATGCCGGCAGCGATGTCATCACTATCACTGTGAACAAGGATGTCATCGGTCCTGACGTGGCATTGTATCGCTATATCATCGTGCTTGGAAGTCAGGATGGTTTTGGCCCAGGAAAATGGAGAGATGTAGATGCTGAGGCCAAGACCTGGAGATTGGGCGGAGGTTCTGACCCTGCAATGGACGATGGAATAGATTATGACCCCAACATCATCGATATGATTACTGCTGATGGAGTTGACCAGACAGCAATGTTGTCTGATTATTCAGTGTCTGAACATAGATTTGCAATATTGACAGGCATTGAACTGCCTGCTGTTGCACAACAGGTGTATGGTGCTCTGGTAGGAGAGGTCACCGCTACATCGGCGGTCATCGTATGGTCTACTACGGTGGAGACAAACGCAAGCATCGCGGCGGTATTCGCTGGTCAGGAACCTGACGATTGGGACGATTTCTCCGTTCAGACACCGGCAGCAACCGATCATGCGACCACGCTCACCGGATTGCAGCCAGGCATGGACTATTGGGTGCGCATCCGCGTCTTGGATGGGAATCAGACACTCTTCGCCGATCTGTTCCTCACGACCTCAAGCGAGATTGATGATACTCCTCCTGAGATTCTCAATATCATCGTTGAAGTTGATGATACTGGACTGGCAACAATAACGTGGTACACTTCTGAAGCGAGTACTGAACGAGTACTACTCAGCGGCCCTGGTGATGATGTGGTGTTGGAGGGCTCCGGTGTTGCTCTCGATAAGAATCATCAATTGGTGACTTCCCAATCATTGCTCAAAGGAACATGGTCTCTTATTGTCGAGGTCAGCGATGCATCAGGAACTCAGAACGCCAGCCAGAGTATTTCTTTCGTAGTGGAAGAAAGTGATGCAATAGATGAAGGTGAAGTTGAGAATGAAGACGATTCTTCGAGTGCCGGTCTTACAACACTTCTCTCTGATACTCGGGCTCACGTGATAATCCTCATCGTTGTACTCTTCACAACCATTGCAATGTTGCGCGGTCGCCGTAATGACTTGATGTAATCACGCGAATGGAATAGATGCGGTCTTCTGAGTTCCAAGATTCACCACTGTCAGGATACATGGTTGTGGTTGGAAACCTAACATTCTCTGGTACGAGGTCTGATCTTGCCAAGTGCTGCTACAGATCAATGTGGTTCCGCGATGATTGATACAGGCATGGCCATGAACATGGCCTGTGACGAAGATGTCGGGAACTGTACTGATGACCAGATTATCCATTGGTTCAGGAGACAATGGTGTTTTTCCTCCCCACTGCGGGGCAAGATGCCTTTGCTTCAACATCTGTTTCATAGCGTTCACAGGTTTTCCATAACTGATGGTTCGCATACCAGCAACGAAGTCATCGATACTCTTGCCATGATATGACAGCAGTCTTACTCCATGAAGTGAGAATTCACATGGGTTGCCAACGAATTTCGTGGTGTTGTAGTCCTGTTGTATCTCTGGCTCAAGTGCGGGTTGTGGCTCAGCAGGACGCACAGCATCGTGGTTTCCTGGTAGCAATATGCATTCTACCCAATCAGGAAGAAGTTCGATCAGTTCTGCGAAGTGCGAGTACTGTTTGTAGAGGTCTTTGATGGCGAGTTCCTTGTCCTGATTGGGGTAGATTCCGACTCCATCAACAACGTCTCCTGATAAGATGAGATACTTGATGGTGTGTCCCAAGGGGTCTTCTTTCATCCATCTAGCCATCTTGAGCCATTGTGCTTCAAGGAAGGTTTTCGAGCCAACATGGATGTCTGAGAGGAAAGCAACACTGACTCCTTGTTCAGCATGTTTGCGTTGACGAATAGGGGTGTCGGGCCAATGTAGATCATCGACATAGAACAGGTCACCATCTCTGGCGAATGAACCTGAAACTCCAATCACATTGTCTGGCATGATGCCTGATTCCACCACTGGGTTTGGGTCTTCAGAATCCTTGCGGATCAGACAAGTCATCCCGCCGGTGTGATCTTCAATCTCGAATATCAGGTGGCCATTCTTGGTAGTTCGGGGGTCATTTACCAGACCGACTGCACAGGCAATATTCTCGAATCCAGTGTATCTTCTTCGCTCTGCTTGTAGTCTAGCGATATCGCTGACCCTGCTGGGTAGACCTGATTTGATGATCATCTGCTTGATGCGTTTCAGGCGGTCATTGAAGCAAGAGCGTATGTCCTGCATCTTTCCTTCTGTGACACTGTTACCTGTTATCTCCCAATGAACCTCGATATCACTGGAAGCATCCTTTGCCAACATGGGAAAATCTTCGATATCATAGTCATGTAGCCCATGAATCCGCAGAACTGGAACCACTTCATTCTCCACTATTGGAGCGACTACTCTAGCTAGGTCCTGAGGTTTGTCAACCAATGGGCCATCCTCTTTCATCGGGAGGGTCACATCATCCAATGAAAGGAACCCCGCTTCAGCACTTCTTATCACTGACATTGGGTCATCCATCTGTAGTAGTTTTTCCTTGACGTCGCGTTTGATGAGAATGCCATTCTCGAGGCAGTGGTCGAAGATGGCCTGCCAGCGTTCGTCGACCATGAGACTACCCTGAAGAGGAGTCCTTCAAGGCTTTCGATGGAAGGCTTGAATTCATTCAGAGGAATCATTCCATTCGACATCTCCGCCGATGTCGCGGTCACTCTCTTGTTCCTGCCATTTCTGCTCTTGCCAAGGTGCGACAGTTTTCGCTTTGGCTTCAGCCACAACACGCTTCAAACGCGCTTCTTCCTCCCGCATTCTCAACAATTCTCGTTTCTCACTGTCTTCCTCGGCTGCTCTTGCATCCTTAGCACGCAGGTAATCCCATTGTTCGATAGCCACCTGTAGCGCAAAAGAGACGAATGATTCCTTGTTTTCCTGACGAGAACCCCCGAATCGGGCCTGTTTTGATTTCTTGCCATCAGGTGTTGAGATGCCGACATATACCACGCCAATCGGTTTCTCAGTAGCATCTGCCTTAGGCCCTGCAATTCCAGTTATCGAAATCGCCAGAGTGGTTCCTGCTCTTTCACGTGCTCCCATTGCCATCGCTGTTGCAACTTCGGATGAAACTGCTCCATGTGCTTCAAGAAGTTCAAGGGGAACACCAAGATGTCGATGTTTTGCCTCATTGGTATAGGTGATCCATGATTGGCGGTACCATTCGCTGGCTCCTGATAAATCGGTCAAGGTACTGGATAACAATCCTCCAGTACATGATTCGGCGCAACAAACTGTGCCACCCATTGCTTTGAGGCGCCTAGCGAGGCGCGCTGCAAGAGCGCTGACAGCCTCATCCATGAGTTATTGGCATCATCCGTACCTCATCAAGGTGATGGCTCCATTCCGACTCATTCAAGGGGGGGAGACGCTGCCGTGGATTTACGGGCCCGTGGTCTAGGGGTTTATGACAACGCCCTTACAAGGCGTGGATCACCGGTTCAAATCCGGTCGGGCCCACTAATTCTTTTCCAAGGTTGGATTTTGTTCCTTGGCAAATACATTGTTCCTCTTTGGATCCGATGAAAACACACTCTATGTTCTATTTATTCTAGCACCATTCAATTTGGTCTGTGTAGTGATTGTCGTCTCTTGGGTGAAATGGTTCATGGGGCGTAATCGCAAGGACGAAGTCCCAGTGGGGCAGATGTAGAGGTTCAAGATGAGGCGGAAATTGAATTGCGTGCTACTACAAAGGCCAAGCAAGAGTGATGAATTGAGCCTCATGTCTCAGTAATGGATTCAAGTTGGTTTGAGTCCATTCCATTTCTGCATGATTTCGTCAACTGTGGAGTATCCCTCGCAAAGGAAATGCACCTTTCCTTCACTCTCCAAGACTAGACTTGGGAAGGAATAGGCGCCCAGTCGTCTTCGGGTATTGAAACCCGCCTGTAATGTTGCTTCAACCTCTGCTGAGGCCAAACTCGCACGAAAATTCTCTTCATCAAGTTCGAGTTCTACGGCAAGTGAGCAAAGGACTTCGACGTCAGATGGATTCTTTGCTTCCTGATAGTAGGCCTGTTGGATTCTATCAAACATCTCAGGACCATTGCTGGTTGCTGCGATTACGGCTCGACAAGACGGATAGGTTGACCTGCGCGGTTGACAGTTCTCCCAGAAGTCCCAATTGAATTCAGCGCCAGTTTTTGCATTGACTTGACGCCAAGCCTGCTTGACATAGGATTTCGTTTCCTCCGGCATTGGCTCATCAGAATCCCTAGCAAGCCCCCCCATCACAAACTCAATCCTTACTTCATCGCCAATCGCTTTGAAGATCTCATCCCTTGTATCCCTGAAACCCCAGCACCATGAGCACATTGGGTCTGCCACATAGTAAAGGACAGAGCCACTTGAAATGTTCATCACCTCTTGTATCTCATCGCATTCGCACCATTTCTGCGTCATCGACTCCAAATGGTGGGTTCTCCCATTCAGCATCACCAGGCAGTACCATCTCATCACCCAATGAAGCCAATATCTTCGCAATAGTGAGTTGTTCATTTCGTAGAGTGTCCCACTCGATGCTGTCATCCTGCCAACGTTTCCATCTTCTGATGACTCTCCATGAACGAGAAGCATTTGCTTGAAGAACAAGATTCGCTCTACCAGTCAACGGCCAGAAGAATATCAAAATCAGACCTGCTACGATTAGAGGAACCTTTGTCAGATATATCAACAACCAATGTGAAGACATGAGTTCTCTTACTGCGCTATCTTCTCCAAGTAACAACCAGATAGTCGCTGCGGTGATTATGGCCCACCATATCGGGAACAAGAGAATTGAGGAATATACCTTGATGGAACCCAATGCGGCCTGTGAAGCATTTTTTCGAACAGCAAAGTTGGTCAGAAGTCGGGTTGCATAGTATGGGGGTAATGTACCGATGATCGCACCCCATGTCACCAAGCCGAACATCCAAGCCACAGACCATAGCCATCGAATGTTGTTGGCCAGGTATTTCTTCCGTGTTAACTCCGCAGGCTTTGCATCGATATCCAGCGGATGAAGGCCCAACTGATCCAGATTCTCAAAGTGTGCTGTTGCTCTGTTTTCAATTTCAGCATTCCTTTCTGGATTGTGTTTGGCAAGAAATTCCCATCCTGCTCTCAATCGTCTGGCTCCAAGTACAGATTCAGCATATGTCGGTTTGCTCACTGTACCTTCACGGGCTCGAGAACGTTCAGCATGAACAATACTTCTCGCTCTCCAAATCAAGTGTCTGTCCTGCCAGGAAGAAGTTGCTAGGCTGGCTCTTTTCAATTCGTTCTAGATATCGGAGGTTACTTCCCTGACCCAAGTTCTACGCTCTTCATCGGTTTCTGAATCGTCACTGCGGTCTGGGAGTTCAGGTAGATTCATTGGTCTTTCAACGGTTACTGCAGCCCTTTCTCTAAACGTGTGTGCTTCTGAATAATGAAGTCCAACAGGAATCAATGAAGGTGATGGTAACCCTTCTTTCTCACTCAGTTCCATTGCCATTTGCATGATTCTTGCAGTCCCAGTTCGAACGCGCTTGACATCTGATTCTGAATGAGTTGTACCTTCTGGGAAGATAATCAGTTGCCCTCCTCTTGCAACTGTTTCAGCGACATTGAAAAGTTGATTTTCATTGTGTTTCTTAGAGTTGTTTTCCTCACCTTTGACATCGGAAGAGCGCATTATGGGCAGTGCTCCCGACGCCCTCATCAGAGAGCCAAGAATTGGAATCTTGAACAGGGTATGTTTTGCAATGAGAGACATCTGCCCAGGAAGAGTGGCCATCATCAGCATGGGGTCGATCAAACCTGATGGATGCCAAGCAATGAAAATGACACCTCCTTCTGAGGGGATGTTCTCATCATCAACCACATCCACTTCTCTGAACCACACTTGAACGATTTCTCGTGCGACAATTCGAATGCAACGATAAGTAATCCCCGGCCGCTGCTTATTTTCAGGGTCGTTGGGCCAACGCATCAGTGCTGTTAGGCTTCTCTCATTTGAGAACATCACCGGACATCAGAGAAAATGTGCCTGTTGTTGCTTCAAAAAGCAACTTTGGGTGATTGACGCATTCTCACTCTTCAGCGTTTGCTAGCCCGCGAATACGTGCATCTTCCTCTGCGGCCACTCGCATTCCTTCTTCAAGGTCAACGCGGCTGGTCATGTAGGTTCCGATCAAGATGACAATGGTGATTGTCAAGATGGCTACGCGGCTATCGAATTGTGATACTGCCAAGGCGTAAAGGAATGGTCCTATCATTGCGGCGGCCTTACCTATGAATCCGAAGAATCCGAAGAATTCGGTAGTCCTTGTCTCTGGAATCAATTTGGAGAACATCGAACGAGCCTGTGCTCCAGCAGCACCCATGGCACAACCCACGAATAGACCGAGGATTATCCATTGGAGGTTGACACTCAATCCAAGTGGCTTCCAAACATTTTCTCTCAACGTGGCTGGCCACCAATCGATGGCTCCGCCTTG
>CAXRJY010000049.1:0-6220 GCA_964230915.1 Candidatus Poseidoniaceae archaeon
GTGCCATCATCCCCTTGACTTTACGAAGAAATTTCTGTTCAGCCTTATGATCACCAGCAGTGGTCTGAAATACCTCTTCCATCGAAGAAATCTCTTCCATTAACTTGTCCTTTGCCCATTTGGGATCTGGGTTCTTGAGACGCCCTTCCTCCAGTAATTGCTCTCGCAATTCCTTTGACCTGTTGATCAATTCAAATGCCTTGACCTTGTTTTCATTTCGTTCGTTCTTCAATAATGCAACCTTTTCATCAAGCTCATTTCTTTTATTCACACTTTCTGAAGCAACAGGAACGATGCTTTTCAGTTCCTCTCTTAATTCCTCCAATCGAGAAGGAAGAGACTGCAGCAACTGCTCACGGCGATGTAGAACTGCCTTGGCCAGCAGTTCGGGTGGCATGGAAAGCAGCGTTGCAGGGTCCATATGAGCACCTGTTCGACTCATGATATGCCAATAAAGTGTTGCCATGAGGGGGGTCACGTGCCACAAAGGTATTCACACGACCGCGTGCCGAAATATCACCATGAGACCCCTCCGAGTGCCCACAATACTCTTGTGCATCGGGGTCATTCTGGGCGGAATCCCAATCGCCATAGGTGAGGATTCAGGTGCTATTGCAATAGTAGATTCCACATTGGCAATAGAAGGAGATGGCGATATTGGAATTGGAACAATATGGGTCAATCTCAGCCTTGAAGAGGTTGAAGGAAAGTCAGCCAATGCAAGCATCACTTCCCAAATCATGGATTCTGAGAGCAATATTCTGGCTTCTGCAACCGAATCTTTACAATTGATGGCAAACTCTACTCAACAGGTTTCATTGTCCCTGCTGGATGTACCCCCAGGCCAACATATCCTCAACATCAGCATTTCTGGAGATGTTCCAACATCGCCAGACAGTGGTTATTCCACTAGTCTCGAAACGCAGGTTTCAAGACTGCGCCCTCTCGATGTTGGCCTTGGCTCACAAGTACAATGGCTCGCTGAAGGAATTGATTCGAATCTCAATGATACGGGCAACAGCAGTATTAGAGATGGAGATGGGGGGAGAATCACAGTCCCAATCTCCAATTCAGGCGACATCGACTGGAATGGTTCAATCGATCTGGTCATTGCGGGGCCTGATGGAGAGGTCCACAATGGTAGCCATTCTTTGGACCTGCCACCAGATAGCACCTACTATCTAGTGACAAATATTTCTGACCTCAGCGAAGGCGAATATTCCGTCTCTGCAGTTCTGCAAGGCCTTTCAGATTCAGATAGTAGTGACGATTCTGGAGAGTTCAGTTTCGATGTCGAACCTCCACCTCTAGCAGAACTGAAAATGACCCTCTCCTTGAACAGCACAGAGCCTCAACTAGGTGAGATCGTCGTGATTTTGCTTGCCTTGAACAATATTGGAGAGGCTGATTGGAATGGTTCTCTCCAATGTCTGGCTGCCGATGAAATTACAGTACTGCTAGAACTTGAACTATCTCTCAACATCTCTCAAGAGTACCTCTGGAACCTAACTACTGAGGCTCGACCAGGAGAGGTCAACTGTGCTATTGATGGAATACAGCGAATCTCTGATACCAGTGATGAATCTATTTCTTATCTATTCACAATGAGTGCTGGAAATCTGCTCATCGCTGGGGGTGAAGACATTGCTATCAGCGGAGGACCATGGCATGCAGGAGATGAAGTGGAGGCTTCGGTACTGGTTCACAACGATGGACAATCAGAAGCCAGCGCCTCCCTGTGGTTGATGGACGATGCCCAATGGAGCACCGGTGAAGAAGTCCTCATCCCTGTTGGTAGCAGTGTTGAACTAGCAGCCGCACACCTTCTGGATAGCAGTGGCAACAGGAATCTGAGTTGGAAAGTCATGAGTGGGGATTCTTTGGTCTCCTCATCCCTGAATGGCGTCAAGGAATTAAACGTCGCTGCGGAACAATCCTTCAGTCTAGAGATCATCACAGTTTCTTGGGATGCGGTTGATGGCATTACAATGGAATGGGCGACCCAACTAAGTGACGGGCCGGAACGGGACCTCGAAGTTTCAATCGGACTAATGACCCAAGGAGTACGAGAGGAGAGAGTCATCATGGAATTGACGATTGAACCCGGACGGAGGACGCTGAATAGTGACTTGGGACTTCATGATGGACAAGCATTGGCCTACATAGATGCGGACCCGATTGAATGGAGGCTTTCTGGTGCCGACATGATAACCGAATCTTTGCCGACTTCAAGACCTGATGTGAGCGTGGAAATCAACCCTATCAGCATCCCGAAAAGACCCGGCCCCGGTTCAGAAGCAACCATCTCATGTGAAGTCACCAATCAAGGAGCGGAATCAAAACCCGGATTGTTGAGCCTTCTAGGACCTGATGGTGAAATTTTCGCAGAACAAGAAATTGGGCGCTTGGATGGCTCAAAAAATATCGCTTTCGAGATTAGCGATTGGCCAGATGATGAGGATGTACCAATCACGTGCAGATGGTCAGCTGGGAGCGTACACACCTCATTGCACACCTTCCTTTCAGACATGGACTCAACATCCACCAGTGAGAGTAGCGAAGGAAGTACAATACCACTATCAGAGATAGGTGGAGGAATTGGCATCGCCTTGATCATCGCATTATTGATTCGTCTAGGTGGAAGTTGGATGGGTGATACCGAACAACGAGAAATACGTAGAGCCAAGAGAGAAGAAGAGCGGGCTATGAGAGCAGAAGAAAGAGAAAAGAGCGAAATCTTGGCAAGCGACGAAAAACGCGAGATATCCTGTACAAACTGTGACCAAGGTCTGAAAGTTCCAACATCATATTCTGGTAAAGTGGCATGCCCTTCATGCAAACATCAATTCACAGTAGAGGCAGTTTCAATGCCGGCTCCAGTCCTAGCAGAAGCGAATGACGATGACATGGATGACGAACTCTATGATATTGATGATGAAGATGAAATTGAAGAAATCACTGAGGTCGAAGAGGAAATCATAGTTTCCTCCAGCAGCGACATCCTAGGTTGCCCTACGTGCTCATCGAAACTCAGAGTGCCGTTAGAAAAGAGACCTGCCACTGCTCGTTGTCCAGCCTGCAAGGCTGAATTCAAAGCTATTGCAGAGTGAATTGAGTAGCGCGCAGTTCATCAACGACCAACCCTTGCCAAGATTGTGAGCACAGGTCATTTCCAAGAGTTTGAGGACGAGTACATGGAGACTCTGTTCGAGTTCTGGGAGAATGACAATGACGTCATCATCAAGACTGGACAGGTTGCTGATTCGATGGGCGTCTCGCCTGCAAGCGCTACAGAAATGATTCAAAGACTTGCAAAGAAGGAGTTGATTGACTACACGCCCTACAATGGTTTGACTTTGACTGCAAAGGGGCTCGAGAAAGGCGGTCGAATCAAGAAACGACACAGGCTTGCAGAATGCCTCCTGATAGATGTCCTTGGTTTCACTGGAGATGCTCATGAAGCAGCCTGTATGCTTGAACATGCGTTTACTGATGAGTTGGAGGAATCACTGGATATTCTGCTCGGGAGGCCGACTCACGACCCGAGTGGTAGATTGATCCCCCGCATCAGCGAATTGGAAGTAGAACTCAAGCCGAACAAGTTGATTATACTCGCCAGCAACATGGAAGCCGGACAGAGGGGTGAATTGTTCTCGATTGCAATGCTTGAAGACGATAGAAACATTCTCGAATCCATGGGGTTGTCTCCAGGCGCCAATATTCAAAGAACAAATGATGGAATTGAAGTGAATGGTACTGAACACGTAGCCGGAGAGACATTGCTGAATCGCTTGCTGATCAAACCTCTACATTGAGAACCATATTCAACTGATACCCGATGTGATGAACATGAACGAAGAGGACGAGGAAGAGGACGTTGAAGAAACGACCGAACCCGACCTTGTAGGCGACATACTATCAAAGGCCAAGGATATTGAAGAAAAGGAAGAGGCTGTAGCTGATGATGAGGATGACGATGATGAGGACAAGATGGGTATCGTCGGAAAGATTTCTTCTGGTATCCAGTCTTTAGGACAATTGACTGAAGAGCAAGAGGAGCGCGTGAAGGCTCAACGCGAAATAGACCTCCGAATCTTGAGAGCAACCAGTGAAGCAGATGAAGAGATCTGGGGCGATGAAGAACGTGAACGTCATGCAAAAATGCAGAAGTTGGAACGTGGCTTACTGAGGATTGACAGATTACTTCTCTCAGATGGAGTCAATCTATTGATTCTCTTACCTGTAATCATGATTGTTCTCGAGGTGATGGCTTGGAACTGGTGGGATTCATCTCCAGCATGGTGGCAAGATAGTGTCGAGGAATCATTAGGGATAGAATTTGGATTCACAGTTGCTGGAATAGCGTTCGTGGTCTCAGGGGCATGGATGCTAGGGATATTATTGACCAGGCAACGACTTTGGGTGACTCAATCGATAATGCATGACGAAGTAGAGCGGTTCCAAAAGATGGGCAGACCCTTCTCAAGCATGCATGGATACCCTGCTTTCCAATCGATGACCACTGGAACCCTGCGTAATAGAACCACCACGCTGGTCCTTTGCATATTTGAACTGCTACTACTGTTGTTCGGCCTATTCAGCGATAAGAGTGCTGAAAACGGACAATCCATACTTTTGCTCGGAATTGGAGTCACGATGCTAGCACTTGGATTGCACCTGATAAGTAGAGAAACTCTCTACAGTACTGCAGAACCCGGGGGCATTCTTTCGGTTTACGAACCGCCTGTCCATCCAGCCCTTCTAGGGCAGGTTTTCTCAGACCTGATGCTTACTCACATGGACCCATTTCTCAGAATGAGATTTGAGGATTTCATGCAACGTTTCCGCACCTCTTTGTTACCAGGTTTTGATCCGGGGCTTGGTCGAGAGAGATTGTTCTACATACTCCATTTACACCGAAAAGGAGCACTATCTACTGAAGACCGAAGGAGGGAAGTCGCAGAAATCATTGTTGAGGAGGATATCGATGAGATTCTTGACCACCCATTCTTCAATGACGAGGTCTGGGCAATGTTGCTGGATAGATGTAAATCTCGCTGCCCTTCATTCTTCAGGATATTGGACCGGCTAGAGCACTCATTGAGAGTGGATATCCAAGGACTGAAGAGCAATGAACTGATTTTTGATGTTGACATGGAGAACGTTGTCTATGAACACGCAAGTCTGTTTTGCCTACTGATAAACAACAGTGAAGAAACAAGAAGCGTGGTATTGCGAATTGAGAGTCCAGACTTCAGACCAGGTGCAATACATCTCAATCTAAGCCTACCACCTGCTGCTTCAATGATCGCAAATCTTCCAGAACAAATGGCACTATCAAGCGAAGGTGATGATGATGTTTTGGCCGCCATTGCCAATCTACTCAATGTGGGGCAGTTGAATTGGCTTACACTGTTGCCAGAAAGGCTTGGAGAAGCGACTGTATCGGTCAGTCTTGAAGATGAAGATGGAGACTTGATTCTAGGTAGGGTGGTCAATCTCAGAGTCAAGAGCGAATGGAATCGCAGACTGACCAAACTCAGTGGGCTGATATCAATCGCTATCGGTGCCGTTGCAATAATCTCCGCACTAGGTATCGAAATACTGAATTTCTTGAACAATTGAGTTGATTGAAAGCATTTTCAAGTGAATTGAATAGAGAATAGCATTGAAACGGTCTATGCCTTAGCACCGTCCATGTCCGATGGTGAATCCAGTTCGAATGCGGATGCTTCTGAAGCAGGTGGAGACCTACGAGACAGGTTACATGCCATGGAGAAAAGACTGTCGAAGTTGCGCGATATTCGCGGTCAACACAACGATAGTGCAAACCGAAGCGCGGACCAGCGAAATGCAATACAGAGTCAATACAAGGAGCATCGAGAGAAGCTTGATGCGAAACTTGCAGAAATCAAGGAAATAAGGGCAGTCATCAAGCAACACAAAGAGAGAAGAAATTCAATTCAATCCCAGATGAAGGAACTATTTGGACGCCAGCGATCATCGCGAGACAATGAACGAAAAGGTCGTTCGGTTGGAGCAGAATACAACAAACTCAGCGCCGAAGTCAGGGGAATAGAGGAACGACTTGAGACCTCGGGGAATATCAAACTGGAAACAGAGAACAAGATGCTGAAGATGGTCAAGGACATGCAAAAGAGATTGGCAGAACTAGAACCGGAATTGAAGGCTCAAGAACTCATCAAGGTCGACCTTGATG
>CAXRJY010000050.1:0-4773 GCA_964230915.1 Candidatus Poseidoniaceae archaeon
GTCTGGCATCTTTTGGCCTGAAGGCATCACATACCGCTGCATTACAATGGATATATGGCCCCCCTAACAAATCTACACAATATGGAACAGCCTGCCATATTTCGTCGATGGTCTCTCGAATGGCCTTCGGCCTTCCTGGAAGATTGAACACTAGACTGGAGCCACGCGTCCCTGCCAACTGTCTAGACAAAATCGCCGTAGGAACGAAGCGCAATGAAATCGCTCTCATCTGCTCACCAAAGCCTGGCATTATTCGGTCACATACTGCAGCGGTTGCCTCTGGAGTGATGTCACGTTCTGCGGGTCCAGTCCCTCCTGTAGTGACCACTACATGACAACCGTCATCATCCACCATGCTGCACAACATTGATTCCACTGCTCCTCGGTCATCAGGGACGCAACGGTAGACCACTGTCCATGGAGATTCAATCGCCTCAGAAAAGAATTCAGCGATTGCTGGCCCACCCATATCCTCGTACTCTCCACTGCTGGCTCGATCGCTGACCGTCAAGATTCCGAATATGGATGCATCTCCAACACTGTTTGACGAACCGCCACTGGTCTGCATGGTCAAGCCTCTGCTTCAACCTCATCAACATCTGCGTGTAAGGTCTCCAACAATGAGAACTCAAACAACTCCTGTGAACGACGTTTCTTGGTCGTCCTGATGTGCAGAATCGCCATCCCGATGAAGGCTGCAATTGCAATTGGAATTGCCGCTTCAAGTTTGTAACGGTGCATGAAAGTCACGATACCTTCAGCAGTGTATGCCCAGGTGATTGAAGCAGCAGCACCACCAACGAATGTGGCCCAAAGTACACGCGCGAATTTCATTCGTGAGAGCATACCTAACATGGCTCCCACTAGAACACCGCTGGCCATGAATGGAATCCAAACGAATACTATCAATCCCCAGAATCCCCATTTATTGATGAATTCCCTTTTCTCATTGGCAGTATATTCTACTGTTGACAAAAGGTCGCCGAATATCTTGGTCTGCAGAACTCTTCCTGCAAAGCCATCTTGACGGGCGACTGCTGCAACTCTGTCATCGTGATTGGATGATGTTTCGATTCTACCAACCTCTGCTCTATCTGCTAGAGTGCCTATTTCATTTCGAGCGCGAACAATGAGTTCTCTATCTCCAATGATCTCAACCAATTCTTTACGCAGATAATCCTCAATCTGGTTCTTCACTGAAGATTGACTCTTCTTGAAACGGAAGAAAGCAAAACGAATGTTCGGACGATAGACCAAAGATATCAGAATGACCTTCTCCTCTGGTAGAACCATTGCACCTTTCAAAATATTATCATCCTGGTTTTCAAACCACTTATCGAGACATCTCTTGGCCTCAGATTCAATATCGTTGAAAGTGTGAATGTCCTTGAAAAAGGAAGAATAATCCTCGACCAAAGCGGTCTGTCCTTCTTCGAGATTACCAACCTCACTCGATTTCACCCCAACGCCGATTCCTGTGTCAAAGTCCATATCTGCATCGTCACCAATGGCTTTCACCACCAACTGAACCGGCTTGAATACGTGGAATATCCTGAACTCCTCTAAGATTGATTTGAGGATTTCTGCACGGATGTCAGTCTTGTTACTCAAGGTAGACTCCGTATTCTCGTATGGAACAAGGATATCTATTGAGAGCTCTTTTTCTACGGTTTTGAATCGATCCCAATCCACATCTACATGCATTTTCTTACATGCTTCATTGACACAATCAACAACTAAACTCTTGATATGTGCATGAGACAACATGTCGTCTGAGTCCTGATGATAGACCTTGTACATCAATGGATAAATCAAGAATAATGTGATTACTGAAAGACTCAGGGATACGAAAGCCATCCACCATGCAGGAACTCCAGCAGCGCCACCAGTCAACATTGCTGTCTCTCTTCCTCCACCTAATTCTGCACCCATGAGGACCAAGCCCCAATTACCCATGTCTTGCGAAGTCCAGCAGGTTCTAGCCCCACCCTTCTCAGTTATTTTCGCCTCCTTGGTAATTTTTCCTCCAACAAATGGTAGCCAATCCCATGTTCCAGATTCTTCAGTAACTTCAAAATCTCCACTTTCCAAGAATGGGTCTCCCAATAGTTCTGACGATTCATTTCCTTCCTCATCAACAATGACTTCCCAGAATGTGAGGTTCACATCAAGGTTATAGAATCCTGAGGGAAGGTCATCGAAAGGTGCATTTGATTCAGCAAAACCTACATCATTCCATTTCAATATTTCATCGGTTTCGGAATCGCTCAAGGTCCAATTCAAGTGCGGTTTCCCTTCATCAAGGTTGTATGCCTCAAAACGAACGCTGAGTTGATCATTGTCAGCCCAAATGTTCATCCACATGACTCCAGTATTGTCTTCACACTCTTCACCAATATCCAATACCGTGGTGGACATCCAATGGTCCCAACCTGTAGAAGTCCCCATTACTCCTGTAGACATTGCAAATAGTAGTCCAAAATAGATTCCTCCATAGAAAATGCCAGCCAACAATGTGTAGTCTTCTATTCCCTTTGGAAACCTCTTGCTGTTATCGGCGGTCCTTCGTTTCCTTATTGCAGCCAATTCCTTGTGCACCTTGTCCTTCTCATCGGGAACTATTACTTCCTCAGGAACCGCAGGTGGAGAATCGTCCTCTTCCTCAAGTAAATCGAGGATTGCGGCTGCTTCCTCGGCGCTCATCGTGCTGACGAGAACGGAGATACACTTAGGGTTTGGGCGTATTCAGGATGGAATGTTCCTCCGCAAAGGCCATTGACATCGGCCTCTTGATAGTGCTCAGAGGGGAGTGATTGACCGAGAGAATACTCATCCGCGGAGCGGTCATGGTGACCAACAGTGGCACCTATCAAGGAGACTGTAGAATCGTCGATGGTAAGATCAGTGAACTTGGAGAATTGACTGCTACAAGTGAAGAAGAAATCATTGAAGCCTCTGGGCTGCATCTTCTTCCAGGAATAATCGACCCGCAAGTTCACTTCAGAGAACCTGGGCGAACTGAATTAGAGAATCTTGAGAGTGGTTCCAAAGCAGCGGCATCTGGAGGTGTGACTTCATTCTTGGATATGCCCAACAATGTTCCAGCAGTCACCACCCTCTCTGCTATGAAGGCCAAACTTCAGAGCGCTGCATCATCATGCGTTGTAAATCATGGATTCTTCATTGGTGCAAGCGCTGACAATATCGCTGACCTGCAAGAATGCGTCGGTGGACCTGAAGAAAGAAAATACATTCCGGGAATCTGTGGAATCAAGATATTCATGGGTTCTTCAACCGGAGACTTACTGGTCGACGATCAAAAAGCGTTTGAAAGAATCTTCAGTGAAACTGCTGGACTCATCGCGGTTCATGCAGAAGATGAAGACCGGTTAGTCCAAAGATTCGAATTGATGAAAGGCCGTACCGACATGGCTGCACATGCGGAATGGAGAGATTCTGAAACCGCACTTATCGCCACCAAACTGGCTGTAGACATGGCTCAGAAACATGGACGACGACTACACGTTCTACATCTGAGCAGCGCTTTGGAAGCGGATTGGCTTGAAGGAAAAACAAGCCTCAGCAAGAATGAAGATGGATCTTGGATAACCACAGAGACTTTGCCGCAATACTTGACATTTGACCAGTACGATGTCGATGCTCTGGGTACTCGGTTGAAGATGAATCCACCAATAAGGTATGACACTGACAAAGAGACTCTTTGGCAACGAATTCATGATGGTACCATTCAGTGTATTGCAACTGATCATGCTCCTCATGCACTTGCTGCAAAATCCAAAGGCTGGCCTGAAGCACCCAGCGGAATGCCCGGAGTGGAAACCTCATTGCCAGTAATGTTGACTCATGCGGTGAATGGTAAATGCAGCATTGAAGATGTTGTTCTTTGGATGTCTACAAATGTCGCAATAATCTATGGCATCGAAAACAAAGGCATCATTGCTGTTGGCGCTGATGCCGATTTGGTATTGGTGGATATGCAAAACAGTATGGTGGCGAATGATGACAACGCATGGACCAAAGTAGGTTGGAACCCATTCAATGGTCGTGAACTATTCGGCTGGCCAATCATGACTCTAGTCTCTGGAACACCAGTTTTTGAAAGGGACTTGGTCACAAATCCAAAGGGGAATATCTTGGTTTCTTCTGGCCAAACTGGCTCAACATTGAAAATGAGCTGATTTTGACGCCTCGAAAAAGAGAACATATTTTCATATCAATGTGCAAATAGATAAATTATGAGCAATACCTATAACAGATTGGCACTGTCCAGCAAGTGGTGAGACGTAAATGAGTCTAGAAGAAACATTAGGAGATGGATGGAGACAAGTATTGGGCGGATTGGGAGTATTCCTAGTCGGAGCCATATGGGGAGGAACTGCAGAAACCACGATTGATGGTATGTTTTGGCCATTGGTGATAATGATGCTCGGTGCCATGGGTGCTATCCTTGGAATGAGCCTTGGAGCTGGCGGTGCACATGGAGAGTCATTCGACCTCAAAACTGCTGTCGATGATATGACCAACAAGCTGAATGAACTGCAGGCCAAGTTGACTGGCGATGGCGGCGGAGACGACGGCGGAGACGACGACGGCGAGTGAAACTCAAAATCCGTGAATAGTTCCATACTTTCTCTCAACGTATGAGAGGAATGGTTCGGGGTCAGGAGATTTTCCTGTGACCACTTCAATCAATTGACTAGGGCTATACAGCATTCCTCGTTGGTGAACGTTGGTTCTCAGCCAATCCAGAAT
>CAXRJY010000051.1:0-9430 GCA_964230915.1 Candidatus Poseidoniaceae archaeon
CTCGACAGCCGAAAGCCAAGAAGAAGGAGTTCCTGCATCGATGAAGAATCCTTCAAAGGGGAAACCACCGAGTTCTCCTCGTTCTGCAAGAGCAGGAAAAACTTCTCTCTCAAGACTGAATTTCCCATCTGGCATCAAATCGAAAATGTCATCCTCCAGAATGTATGAACCCGCATTGATGAGATTGCTGAAAACCTCTTCAGGTTCTGGTTTCTCTTTGAAACGGGTGACCTTATTGTTATCATCAATTCCTACAATCCCAAAACGCGTAGGGTCCTCAACTTCCCAAAGAGCAAGTGTGCCGAGTGCATTCATGCCATCATGCTGTGTAGACATCGCAGAGAAATCAAGTGAACTTACCACATCACCATTGAAACAAGCAAAACGACCGCTGACATGATCGATACAATTCTTCAAAGCCCCACCCGTACCCATAGGCTCATCCTCTGGTAGAATCACCACATCATAGGGCAATTCGATTGTCGAGAAATATTGTCTCATCTCTTCAATCATGTACCCAGCGGCTATTACTACCTCGTCAATATCATTCTCTGGAACGATGGAGACCACCTGCTCAAGCAATGTCTTATCCAACAATGGTAGCAATGGCTTGGGAATAGTTTCCGTCCATGGTTTCAGACGGCTACCAATACCGCCTGCCAAAACGACTACCTGCATTCCCATTACATGCTCCATCACAAAGGGGTTCAAGTCCCTTGTCACTGATGCAGTCTTGAGCATCGCGATGTTCAAGGATGTCGGCCGAGTGGCAAGACCGGCGAGAATCTTGAACATACACGAATACCAGGGTAAAGCATTGTTCTCAGAACATGGAGTATTGGTACAGGAGGGTGTACATGCAACCAGCGTAGAGGAAGCGGTTGAAGGTTGGGAGCAATTGGATAGCAGCCTGGTTGCTGTGAAATGCCAAATTCATGCTGGAGGTCGAGGAAAGGGCAGTCTACATGCACCTGAGACAAAAGAAATGGTGCTACAGGGTGGCGTTCAACTTGCGCGTTCCAAGGACGAGGTCGAATCATTGGCTTCCAAGATGTTGGGGAACATATTAGTGACAAAGCAAACTGGAGCAGCAGGAAAAAAGGTTCAGAACCTCTACATTGAGGCTGGATGTGATATTGCTCACGAATATTATCTCGCACTTCTGGTTGACCGAGAGAAGAAATCGCTGTTGATAATGGCAAGCACTGAGGGCGGAGTCGACATAGAAGAGGTCGCAGAAAGTACACCTGAAAAAATCAGCAAGATCTGGGTTGACCCGAGTGCCGGATTACTGGGTTTCCAAATTGGAGAAATGGCTCGCTCTCTCGGTTTGTCCAAAGCCGCTTCACGCTCTTTTTCCAAAATGACTCGTTCTCTGTACAACCTTTTCATCTCCAAGGATTGCTCAATGATAGAGATCAATCCACTTGTCAGAACATCAGAAGATGTCATCATTGCTCTAGATGCAAAGATCAGTTTCGATGGGAATGCATCCTTCAGGCATCCTGATATTTTCGAAGGGCTGAGAGACCTTTCAGAAGAGGAAGAGACAGAGATACTAGCAGATGAAGCAGGACTTTCATATGTCAAACTCGACGGTGATATCGGTTGCTTGGTCAATGGAGCAGGACTAGCAATGGCAACGATGGATGTCATCAAACTCTATGGTGGCGAGCCTGCAAATTTCTTGGATGTTGGAGGTGGTGCTGATGAGAAACAGGTGAAGACCGCATTCAGCATCATAATGGGAGACCCGAATGTGAAAGGTATACTGATCAATATCTTCGGGGGAATCATGCGCTGCGACATAATCGCTCGTGGTGTGATTTCAGCAACCGAGGAACTTGGTCTGACGGTTCCTCTGGTAGTACGCCTATCAGGTACTAATTTTGAACAGGGAAGAGAAATTCTTGCTGCAAGTACACTCAATATCCACACCGTTGAAACCTTGGCTGAAGGTGCTCAAAGAATAGTTGAATTGATTGGAGGTGGGGAATGATGTCAATCTGGATTGAAGAAGATGCAAAAGTGCTGGTGCAAGGGATAACTGGCAAGCAAGGGATGTTTCACACTGAGAAAATGATAGAGTATGGAACCAACATCGTTGGTGGAGTGACACCCGGAAAGGGAGGTCAGAAAGTGCTTGATGACAGACCTGTGTTCAACAGCGTAATTGAGGCTATAGAAGCAACGGATGCAGATGCTTCTGTGATTTATGTCCCTCCTCCTTTTGCAGGCGAAGCAATCATGGAGGCTGCTGATGCTTTCGATCGATGCAAAGGCGAAGGCGTAGTGATTTGCATAACTGAAGGCGTTCCAACACTGGATATGGTCAAGGCTGTAAATTACGTTGATGACAGACCAGGCATACGATTGATTGGCCCTAACTGCCCTGGAATAATCACTCCCGGAGAGTCAGGAGGAGCAAAGATAGGTATCATGCCTGGACATATCCATGCTAAGGGAAGAATCGGTGTCGTTTCAAAATCAGGAACCCTGACCTATGAGGCTGTTGCACAGACAATGAGTATCGATGAGGGTCAATCAACCTGCGTTGGAATTGGCGGCGACCCAGTTAACGGAACTGGATTCATTGATTGTCTTGCAGCATTTGAGAATGACCCGCAGACTGAAGCGATTGTCATGATCGGAGAAATCGGTGGAACTGCTGAAGAGGATGCTGCTGCTTGGGCAAAGGAAAATGTCACAAAGCCCATCGTCGGATTCGTCGCAGGTGCCACCGCTCCACCGGGCAAGAGGATGGGGCATGCCGGAGCAATAATCTCTGGAGGAAAGGGAACAGCATCTGACAAGATTGCTGCATTCAAGAAAGCTGGAATCTATATCGCTCAAGATCCAAGTGAAATCGGAGCCATTCTGCTAAATGCATTGCAGGAAAATGGTCTGCGTTGAATATCACTTTGGAGGGCCTTTTTTCGGACCCTTTGGAGGGCCACCGCCACGAGAAGGACCGCCAGGCGGACCACCACCGCGGCCAGGTGGACCACCGCCACCACGAGAAGGACCGGCAGAACCACCGCCAGGTGGACCGCCACCGCGACCAGGAGGGCCACCGCCACCACGAGAAGGACCGCCAGGACCTCCACCGCGACCAGGTGGACCACCGCCACCGCGACCAGGTGGACCGCCACCGCCCCGAGACGGACCACCAGGACCGCCACCGCCAGGTGGACCGCCACCGCGACCGGGAGGACCACCGCCACGACCAGGGGGGCCGCCACCGCCAGGACCACCGGGGCCTCTAGGGCCACCACGACTACCTGGGCCTGGAGGGCCAGATTCTGATTCGTCATCTTCCTCAAACACAGCTCCACAATGTGGACACTCATTATCGGATTCCTTCACAAGTCCACTGCACATCTCGCAAGCGAACATGTCTTCTTCGACTTCCTCAACTTCAGTTGCATTATCATCTCCATGAACTAATTCAACTTCTCCGTCTTTTGAACGATATAGGTTAATCTCGGCAGACATATCAAGACCTTTCAAGGCCAACTCAGTGGAAATTGCGTGTTGAAATGCTTGAGCGAGATCTTGAGGAGTGTCCAATACTCTCCCATCATCCACATAAGTGACGTTGACGGTCAATATATCCCCACTTGCCTTTGATTGTGGAGACTCAACCGCCACTCCTCTCTTTCGAGCTACACGCCGAACTGAAACTTCGGCCATCCTTCTCAATAGGCTCGCATCAGGACCTGGACCAACAGCACCTTCAGTCCCAATCGCTTCTTTGAGGAACTCCTCTGCTTTGCTCTTCTCTGCTTGAAGATGACTGGGGAGTTCACCACTTATCTGTGCAAGAACTGAAGATGCTGATTCTTGATTCATCTGTAACCATTGGCTACGTCGTTCATTCTTGACCTCCTTCTCTGCCACACTGAGGCGATTCACCATCTCATCGGTTGGACTGACTGATGGATTGGCTGATGATAACAACGAGTCTGGCGTAATTCCCTGGTCTGCCAGACCCATCCCATCCAACATTGCTTGAGATGGATCGAAGGGGATATTTGGGTCCACTCCAGGAATTCCCGCCATTGGTTGATTCAAATCTGGTATCTGACCAGACATCTGATTGAGAACTGATGGCATCTGTGCTGGTTCAATTGGTAATGCAGAAGTTGCCGGGAACCCGCCTTGTTGCTGAGCAGGAAGATTCTGCTGAGTAATCTGACTCATCAAATCATCAGGTATTCCGGATTGCTGTACCTGCTGTTCTTCCCTTTGTTGCCGGAGTGCATCTCCACTCACAACCCCAAATCCGCGACCTCCAGAAACCTCTGCTCCTGAAAGACCAGTCTGTGTTGGCATGCTTGCCTTTGACAAATCCTGACGGGAGCCGCATTCCGTACAGAAAATACTGTCATCTGGAATTTCTGCAGAACATGATGTACACTGCATTGGTCCCCAACCCTAACCATCCCTGCCTCAGGGTCTTTGAAAACGCTTGCTACGCAAAAGCATCGTGAAATCAATGTATTGAGGTGTTCTTGATAGTGGCAATTGCAGAAGAATCGATAACAAGATTTGTTTCACAACCGCTGCTCGGATGGTTGAGAGATATGCCGAAGGTCGTGGTAATCGGGGGTGGATTGGCTGGAATTGCAGCCGCATTAGCCATCGCTGATGAAGCGGAATCAAACGAAGTCATCCTACTCGAAGCACGTTCTAGACTGGGCGGACGCGTATCAAGTGTGAAAGATCCCGAAAGCGGTATTGAATTGGATAACTGTCAGCACGCATGTTTCAGGGTCTACGAACGATTCTTCCAGATGATGGCAAGAGCAGGCGGCTATGACAGCATCAAACTCCAGAAACGAACCATTCTCCCCTTCATGCAGGTCGGAAGTGGCAAGACTGCAATTCTGAAGGATGGAAAAATGGCACCACCCAACCATATGGCTGCATCATTGCTTAATTTCCCATTCCTCAGTCTGAAAGACAAGATAGCCATGAGAAAAGTGGTCAAGGAATTGGCATCGATGAGCGAACAGGAGATGAGCGATCTAGACACACAGGATTTCAAGAGTTGGCTGATCGAAAGAGGGCAGACCGAACGCACAATCAATCGCTTCTGGGGTTTCTTTGTTCTAGCCGCACTCAATACCAATATCGATGAAGCAAGTGCATCATTGTCTGCATTCCTGTTCCAAAGGGGACTATTCAATGACCCTCACGCTTTCGATGTTGGCGCATTCACATCACATCTGTCGGATTCAATACATCCTGATTTGAACGATGTATTACTAGAAGCAGGAGTTGATGTAAGACTTTCAACGACTGCAAAATCCTTGGTCTGGGAAAACGGTTGTAGTGGAGTTGAGACATCGGGAGAGACCTTGGATTGCGATTCAGTGGTGATGGCCCTCCCTCATCATTTGACTGCGCGATTACTGATGAAGAATGAATCCTCTGAAGAGGTGAAAGAAGTTGCAGAACTGGCTGACGGATTGGAATACAGGTCGCTGATTGGAATTCATGCACTACATCCTGAACCGGTTCTGCCAGATGATTTCACATTCACGGTATGTGTTGACGAAGAAGTGATTCAGATGCTCTTCAACAAGAATTCTGAAATTGAAGCAGAGAATCTTCCCATCGAGAATGGGCAATGGATTTCTGTACCTGTCAGTGCTGCAGACGATTTTCTTGATTGGGAGGATGAAGATTTTCTTGCAGAATATACCAGAGTCGTGAAAGGCACATTTCCCGATACTTGGAATGAGCCTCAAACTTTCAAGGTCATTAAGACCAGAAAGGCAACTTTTGCAGCAACCTCTGGCAGTGCAAAATATAGAGTCAGGCAGAATGTACTGGCTGAGGAAAATATCTACATTGCTGGTTCTTGGACTGATACTGGCTGGCCTTCGACCATGGAGGGGGCGGTGAGAAGCGGGTTGATCGCTGCCGCTGAATTGATGAATATCGACTGGGACCCTGAGACTGATTGGAAACGCTGGCCAAGGCCTCCACAACGTCTTGATGAGGACTGGAAGACATGGTGACTAGGAGAGACTGAAATGGCAGAGAAGTTTGACTGGGGCCAACATCGCATCGAGGAAGATGGCGTCACTTTAGCCGGTTTCAACACCTATAGAACAATAGAAGAAGCGGAATCCTATTGTACGCAGATAGCAAAGAGCCATTATGAAAATTTCATCATCTCAAATTGGTTCACTCCACCTGAAGTTCGCCAACATATCGAAAACATCTACGCATTCTGTAGATATGGAGACGACCTTGGAGACGATGCTCCTTTTCCTCCAGAAAAGAGATTATTGCTACTTGAAGAATGGGAGAGCGACTTGAAACGAGCTGCTGATGAAGATTGGAGCGGCCAACCTCAACACCCCATTCTGCTGGCTGTACAGAAAACTGCCAAACAACATTCCATTCCTTTACAACCATTCATCGACCTGATACATGCTTTCAAGATGGACCAAACCAAAAACAGATATCAGAACTGGGACGAATTGAAAGAATACTGCATCCATTCTGCTGACCCTGTTGGACATCTGTTCCTCTATGTCTATGGGCATGATGATCAAACCATGCGCAATTTGGCTGACAACACCTGCACGGCACTACAACTTGCCAATCATTGGCAGGATGTTGAACGTGATCTGGAACAGGACAGAATATACATCCCGCTTGAGGACATGGAGAGGTTCGGATATACCATTGAGATGTATCAGAACAAAGAAGTCAATGAGCAGTGGAAAGCGTTGATGAAACATGAAGTAGATAGGGCGCAACACTTGTTCAACGAAGGAAGGAAACTATGGCACGAAGTTGACCCAAGACTCGCAGTTGACCTTCGTATGTTTACCCTTGGAGGCGAAGCAGTACTACGTTCTATCAGAAAACAGAAGTATGATACTTTCAGAAAAAGACCGAGGGTCAGCAAGGTCAAACAAGTGCGTTTGTTCATCTCAACATGGCTATCTTGGAAACGTGCTGTCAGACGTCATCGCCGTAGTCAGAAGATACTCACATAACCGATGCCCTGAAAGGTGAGGGCTGGCACGCAATAGTGGTTGAGATGCTAGAGAGAGGAGACCGCAAGGGTTTGCTTACTCCTTTGCTTGGGGCTGCACCTACTCGACGCAGCGAACAACTCCCTCGTTTGAATGCACTTGACCGACTCAGGGCTGCCGTGGTGTTGACCAAAGACACAGTGAAGGCTGTTTCAATCACTGCTATGGAAGCATTGAGAGAAGGTGCTGCATTCATCGGAATGACTGGCCCGCAAAATGAGTTGATAGACCCATTCGAGGACCTCAACGCTCCGATCTGGGAATCGGCACCTCCTGAGGAACTGCTGGCATTGGCATACAATTACTGCGAGGAATTGACCATCAGGGAAGCCGGAAATTTTCATCATTCGTTCAAGTATTTACCCGATGAACAAAGGCTGGCGATGTGTGCAGTCTACGCATTCTGCCGCCGCGCTGACGACATCGCTGATGGCGACTGGGCCGACAGATTCCCTGGCTCATTGGGAGACCTCGACCCAGAAGCAGAATCTTATCGCAAGAAGTTAGAAGAACTCTACGCAAAGGATTCCATCATCGATGAAAAGGCATACAAGAACAAGTTGACACAGTTGTTCTTCTTCCGCAAGAAGCTCTCAACCTGCTACAATGAACTCTCAAGCACTGACCCCGTTTTCCTTGCTCTGAAAGATACTGTGAAGCAATATGGAATCGACAAGGTCTACTTCGACGACCTCATCTCCGGAATGGAAGAAGACCTCTTCATCAATCGATACAAGACATTTGATGACCTCTATCTATACTGCTACAGAGTTGCCAGTGTTGTTGGATTGATGTGTATTGAGATATATGGCTATGAAGATGAACGCGCCAAGAGATATGCAGAGTCATGGGGAATCTTCATGCAACTCACCAATGTTCTCAGGGATGTTGGCGAAGACATAGAACGAGACAGAGTATACCTGCCCTTTGAGGAACTGGTCTCCAATGAAATCAACGAATCAGAATTGGTTGAAGGTAAAGTGCAACTCAACACACATTGGGAGCCATATGTGAAGGAATACGCTAAGCGAGCCCGCACCTATCTCAAAGAAGCACGCAAGTTGCTGCCCTTACTTCCAAAGCGTGCGAGATATTCACCTGCAGCAATGATCGCCTTCTACGAAAAGATCCTTGCTCGCATTGTTCGACAACAAGGAGATGTCTTCACCGAGCGAATCAGACTTTCCAAGCCTCAGAAATTATTCCTTGCTGCAACTGTCTATATCAAGTATAGAATCCTGCCAAGATTCCTCTCAAAAATATGGGATGGCATTGCAAAAATAGGATTAATGCCTAAGGTTTGAGGCTAGAGCGCTTACCGCAGGATTGAAGCAACTATGCCTACTCATCTGAATGTGGACAGCATCACCGGAGATTTACATCGCTATCAGCGACTGACTCCTTTTCGAATACGAGACGTCTTGATCGTTGCATCCCCCTTCGACAATTATGTGCTTGAAGAATCGGGCCACTTATCAGATCTGATAGCAAGAGAATACAGTCAATTGAACTTGACACAGGCTCCAAGATTCATACATTCTCCGAACGCTGAAGATGCACTCACGTTGATGCGCATCTGGAAATTCGACCTGATAATCACAATGGCTCGAATCGGTTCAATGAAAGTACATGATTTCGCCCAAAGAGCGGCGGACCTTCTTCCAGGTATCAAAGTGGTACTATTGGCATACAACACAAGAGAGTTAGCAACTCTACGAGGGGGTGCAGGAATTGAACGTACATTCGTTTGGCATGGAGACAGCAGAATCATTCTGGCCATCTGCAAATTGATGGAAGATACCAACAATGCCTACAACGATGTGAAGAATGGGGATGTACAAGTCATACTACTCGTTGAAGACAGTAGAAGATTCTATTCCAGTTACCTGCCAATTCTCTATAGAATGCTGGTTGAACAGACTAGTAGATTGATGTTCAAAGGAGCCAATCTACAAGAGAAGATTCTGAGACTAAGGGCTCGTGCCAAGGTTCTACTGGCTACAGATTACGAAGAAGCAATGTTGCACATCGAGCGTTATGGAGACAACATCATCGGAGTGATAACCGACGGCCGATTTCCAAATGAGAATGGGGATCTCGACAATGCAGGTTTGGATCTGGTCAAAGAAGTACGCGCTCGAATCCCACATATGCCAATATTGTTCCAATCGAAAAATCTCGAACTAAAGGAGGCTGCTGAAGAATTGGACACCACATTCCTGCACAAAGAAGATTCAAAGTTACATAGAGGAATCGAGAATTTCATGAATAATGAAATGAGTTTCGGCGATTTCATCTTCCGCGATGAGAATGGAGAGGAGTTGGCTAGAGCTGGAGATTTGAGTGAACTGCGAAGTGCATTACAGGTC
>CAXRJY010000052.1:0-12953 GCA_964230915.1 Candidatus Poseidoniaceae archaeon
AGTCCATATCAGATACCTTGACTAAAACCCCTCCACTTTGACGGTATACTGAGCCATCTTCACTCTGAGTGGCAAGGAGCTCGAGAGTCTCTGTGACCTCGCGAATCTGATTATTCATCGCTCCAGACTGTTGTACAACTAGTTGCAACTCTTGAACGATAACCTGTAATTGATTGGCTGCATCCATATACTCACTCACCTTTGCTGAGGGGCTGCTTGCCATGAATGCTATCCTTGACCATTTCAAGTACGGCTTCAACAGAAACTATTGATCGCATTCGTGTATTCCACATTGCCCTCATATCATTTGCAGCATTCTCTTGCAATGTGAAATGTAGCATTTCTCCGTCAAGTGAATATTCAATTTCACCGTGCATTGAAGCAGCAAGTGCACCAGCATCATTACTAACTATTTTCGAATTGAGTCTCCAGGAAGTCAAGACACTCCCCCCATGGAATGCTCACTCTTCTTCAGCCTCTTCCGCAGCGATGCGCATCTCATAGTCGAGTGCTGCTTGCTGAGCGATGAGTGCCATGTCTGAAGATGTTGCACCATCTACGCTACGACGGATGATTCTGTTATTGGCTACGGACGCTCGAGTGAATGGCTCCCATGCACCACCGGCGAAATTGTGACCACATTTTCCGCAGGTCCAGATTCCCACTGCGTCACGTGTTACCTTCTGATATTGACACACTGGACAAGAGTATTGCTTTGCTCGCTTTTTCAAGACCTTGGCAGCATTACGGCGTACACTAACACCATAGCGCGGTCCGAATCTAGCAGCTGCTCCAACTTTTTGGGTTCTCTTTGACATTTTCAAGCCTCCTTGGAGTGTACAAGTTCTCTCAGTTCAGCACACCTTTCGCCTGCCTGAGTAAGTATCTCAGTAAATTCCGCTGGCGAAAGAACTCCTCTTAACCCCTTCTGTAAGGAATGAAGATGGCCCTCATCACCAAGAGTGATGTGGATTCTTTCATCGCCTCCGATCTGCTCCTGTTCACAAGCATCGTAGACATATCGTCCACCAACGCGTTGGTATGAACACATGATTGGAGTTGACGATATATCGAGTTTGAAATCATCGCCAACATCAAACCTTTCGGCCGGAACGACAGCAGTACGCATTGCAGCAATCGCTGCAGTTGCACAAGCATCGAAGATGTTTCCTCGGTCAGACAATACGTGGAGGTCCAGCATCACTCGCCAAACTTTCTCACCGGGAACTATGCAGAGAGCTTCCATATCGATACATCCACTCTCACGGATTCCTCTATCTACCACTCTACCAAGTTCAATCGATTCAGGACTTGGTGGCCCGGGTTCGTACTTGCGATGGGCAACAGGGCGCAATTCAGCACCAGTCATCAATGAGCCATGGGTGGGGCGATCAGAATATGGTGTAGCAACATCAAATTTCACACCTGCATAGACAATGGTATCTCCTAGCACTACCTTTGCACTACCTTCAGCATTGTAAAGAACATCAGTTTCAAGACTGAGTTCGCGACTTTCCCAGCGACCACGGCCGTCGAAGCGCTTGTCTTGAGCGGCTAATTCAGCAAGTTGCTGACGCAACAACTGCGGGACCATTTCTGCCATCAGAAATCACCTCCAGATGCACTGTCCAACAAGGCCTTCTTCATCAATTCATGAATCTCATGAGCGCCCTTGAAATTATATTCAGTAGCAAGAGCATATTCTTCCGGAGACAGATCTCCATCCATCTGAAGGAAGGCTATTTCTCCAGTATTTGGCATGATCCCCATTGGTAGATCTGCTTGCCCATAGTTATCCTCAGCCTTATCGATATCAAGAACCACGACATCGTCTATCTTTCCACTGGCAACTCCAACGAGTAAATCTTTCATTGGAATACCCGCATCCGCCAATGCAACAGATGCTGCAGTGATGCCAACACACCTAGTTCCTGCTTCGGCAGCAAGAATCTCAATCTCCACTCGAATCTTTGAACGAGGATATCGCTCAACGAGTACAACACTCTCTAGAGCATCGGCCGTGACTTTACTGATTTCTCTGCTTCGACGATTGAAACCAGGGCGTATTCTATCTGAGGTAGAAAATGGCGCCATGTTGTATCTAACATCGATGACTGCGCGGTCTTGTCGCTGTATTTTTCTTGGATGTGCTTCCATTGGACCATAAACCGCAGCAACTGCGATGTTCAGACCATGTTTCACCCATGCTGAGCCTTCTGCTGCAGGTAAGACACCTGCTTTGACTTCAACTTCTCTCATCTCATCAACAGCACGACCATCTAATCTCGTGCCATCTTCATTCAATAGTTGTACATCTCCATATCCGCCCATCACTCATCACCTCCAATAACTGATGACAATCTATCGTGCAGACCTGGGGCATGCCCAGTCTTGACGATGATGTCAATCGCTTTACGAGCAATTGCCATCCCATCTGCATCACCATCAATCAGGATGCGGCCATTTTGTGCAACTACAACTCGGCACATACTGGCCTCCTTGATACGCTGCAATGTTCGGCCATTACTTCCTATGAGTAATGCTAACAAATGAGGTGGTATCTCCTCGATGAGTCCTTCCTTGATCTTCCTCAATCCAACACCTTTCATGGTTGCCACGACTGAATGGGTCTCGTCTACTTCCATCACTCTGGCCATCACTGCATCGCCGTAATCCATGTACTGTCTTGCAGCACCGAATTCGACTTTCCAAGGCGCTAGGCTCATTGGCAAAAGGGCATTGAAAGGCCCATTCACATCAAGGAACCAAAGATTGTTCATTACCGCCTCAACATAACCGATGACCAGATCTCCTGACCTCGGCATGTATGTGACGTTCGTAGGCATGACATGAATGGTATCCCCATTCACCTCCACCCTTCCAAGCTTGGTTGCTACAAGGCTCTCGCCTCGCAACAGGACGCCGCTTCCTGGCTGCGAACCCGGGGGGGCGTCTATCTGGTCCCCAGGAACGACTAGACGCTGCTCGGCGCCCGTATCATCAGAGTTCATTGTTATCTCTCCGAGCCGGCCGACCGGTGGTCCCTACTTGAGCCTGACTGAGAGAATCACCCCCTATGGGGGGTGTGAATCATAACTCCTTGACTTCAAGTTCAGGTGCTCTATTGGCCGTCTGTGAAATCAAATCCCCTTTCATGGCAGCAGGTATTTCCACCACACAAACCCAATCACCATTACTGAGCCATTCTTCCTTTTTCTTGTATTGGCGTAAAACTTGAGAGGCTCCACCGTAGGATTTTCCGGGAATCTTGAATGCTAAGCGCATTGTCTCAAATGAAAGAGGTATCAATGGCTTCAACTTGTCAATGACTTCAGCGGCTTGCACCTCGACTGATTTGAAGGGATCGACGGGATAGCGCGTCTCATCCAAAGCGATCTCTATTCGCTGGGCCGGATGTGGTAGTTTCGTTCGCGGATCTACTGCCGTACTGGCAATATTATGGATTATTGCCTGTCTCTTCTGCGCCACCATCTTCTTGCGCTGCTCCGTAGTCAACTGAATATTGCCACGGCTGAAAATAGTGCGTGTAATTTCAAAAATATCCTGGGTCCCAAAGGTGTTTTCAATTGCTTCTGCCGTTGGGCGTTCACCGCCTTTTGAATCATGAAACACATCTTCAATTGCTAGCAACTGATCGATATCAACAGATTCTGGGTCTGCCTTGAACTGGTCAACTAAATCTGGGTCAACCAAGACCTCGTATCTTTTCCCGCCTTTCTCCATTCGAGCGATTACAGCAGAATCTAGACTTACCATGTGCTATTCCCGAATAACCGAGAAGGCAGCGAGACCATGTGCTTTGTGTAGAATCACTCTTCCAATGGCTTCAACTTGGCGATTTGGGCCTTCACATCATCTCTAGACAAGGTACGATACCCATTATTGTCGATAACAGATATCTCGATCGCATCTGTATTCAATTCACTATCAAGGCTATTACGAAGGGCCTCTAATCCGAGTTTTATTCCCATATTCAGAGTCATTCCCTCTTTCCACTTACTTTCAAAGAAGTCGACGACTGAATTGCGTCCAGAACCGATTGCACCAGCATGATATGACTGGTATGCTCCACTTGGGTCGGTTTCAAACAAATGAATGCCGTTATCATCGACGCCACCAATGAGTAAGGCAGAGCCAAAGGGTCGGCTACCACCATATTGGGTGAATGATTGCTTGAAATCACAGATCTTCTTGGCCAAAATATCGACTGGAACCTTGTCATTGTAGGTGATTTGATTCACTTGACATTCCACTCTTGCTCGATCTACCAATTGCCTTCCATCAGCAACCAATCCACTGGTAGCGAAACCGATATGGTCGTCTATCTTGAACAATTTCTCAATACTCTCAGGAATGATGAGTCGACTGGCGATACGCTTGTCACAGACCAAAATTATTCCATCTCTGAATTTTAGACCAGCAGTGGTAGTTCCGCGCTTTACTGATTCTCTTGCATATTCCACCTGAAATAATCTGCCATCAGGACTGAACGTGGTAATTCCGTGGTCATATCCTCTTCCGCTCGGTTGCATCATCACACCCTAACCCTGTCGCCAAGTGCCGTCTTATCAACCTTGGTGGCTGCAAGGAAGAAGTTCAACCACCAAATATGTTTCATGCTGATGCCGTCAGCGTCTGTCATGCGGATACTGGTATTGTCCTCCGGAGGCAAGGATTCCACCCTTTCCCTTTGGTGGGCAATCTGCCAGGGATGGGAGGTCTGCGCCATTGTGACTGTTGCAGTCGAAGGCGACGATTCTTGGATGTTCCAGATTCCTGCGACAGAAATTTCTCGCCTCCAGGCTCAGGCCATGGGAATAGAGCACCATCAAATCACAGTGAGTGGAGAAAGTGAAGTAGAAGTGGAACAATTGTTGTCGGGGTTGCAACCATTGATCGTTTCAAAGTCAATTGATGGATTGGTTAGCGGTGCACTTCGCAGTGAATATCAACGCCGCAGATTGGATGGTGTATGTGAGGAATTGAATATTCATTCATTCACCCCGCTATGGCATAATGATCCAGAACAACACATGCGAGAATTGATTGATTGCGGCATGGAGATGATGATGGTCAGTGTCTCATGTGAGGGTCTAGAAGAAGACTGGCTAGGAAAGGTTGTCAATAGGGCGAACTTTGAGCAATTGTTGGCTCTGTCCAAAGAACATCGATTCAACATTGATGGAGAGGGCGGTGAATTTGAGACTGTCATTCTATCAGGACCTCACATGGATGGAAGAATCGAACTGGATAGCCTTCAATCATGGAACAATGACCGGGGACACTTGGAGATTGTGTCCATGTCTCTCAATGATGTTGATGCAACGGAATAATCATGAGGGCGTAGCCCTCGGATTCTCAACGATGAGTGTTCTGACCTGCCCTCTTGATTACCGTTATGGATGTGATGACTTCAAGGCCATTTGGGCTGAAGAAGGCAGGCATTCTCGCCAACTTGAAGTTGAAAAGGCATTGATATGGGCTCATTGGCAATTGGGCCGAGTCAGTGAAGAAGATTATCGCCGCGTAGAATCTATTGCAAATCCCACGACTGTAACCAAGGAAAGGGTCAGTGAGATAGAAGCCGAAACAAAGCATGACATCATGGCTCTCACAAAAGCGATGGCAGAGGCTGCTGGTGAGGCGGGTTGGTGCATCCACCTTGGAGCCACCAGCAATGACATCGTCGATACTGCTGTAGCATTGCAACTGCGTGATTCCATTGTCATGCTGAGAGAACAGACAGTAGCATTGCTCAGTACGGCAGCAGACTTGGCTGAGAAAGAACGTGATACTGTGATGCTAGGAAGAACACATGGACAAGCTGCAGTGCCGATTACTTTTGGACTCAAGGTTGCAGTGTGGGTAGATGAGATTCGACGACAATTGGTACGTCTAGATGAAGCGAGTAGCAGAATATGTGTGGGGAAATTCCTCGGTGCTGTAGGAACTGGGGCCGCACAGGGAGATGATGCTAGAAAACTCCAATCTCTGATAATGGAACATCTCGGCCTAGGGACTCCACTGGTCACAACTCAGGTTGTAGGTAGAGATCGATATATCGAATACATGGGTTGGTTGTGCAATATCGCAACAACCTGCGAGAAGATTCTCCAAGAGATCAGAAACTTGCAGCGAAGTGAAATTTCCGAGGCAGGAGAAGGATTCGATGTCAAGAAACAGGTCGGGTCATCAACCATGGCTCACAAAAGAAATCCTATCAAGAGCGAGAATGCTTGTGGTCTTGCAAGAGTAGTTCGTTCATTCATGATGCCCACTTGGGAGAATGCATTGTTATGGCACGAGAGGGACTTGGCCAACTCATCGGCAGAGAGATTCACCCTGTCCCATGCCAGCAGTCTTACTGAAGATGTTCTGGAGAAGACAAAATCTGTGCTCACCAACCTATGGGTGGACAGGGACAGAATGCTTGCAAATATCGATTCACAGAAGGGCTTGCCAATGGCCGAGAAAGTCATGCTTGAAATGGTTGACAAGGGTGTGCCCCGAGATGAGGCTCATGAAGTCCTCAGGACTGCTTCGATGGAAGCACTTTCTGGAGATGAGGAATTGATAGATGTCTGTTCACGAAGCCCTGCAATCTCCGCGAGATTCTCTGCAGAGGAACTTGAGGCGATGTTTGACCCATTGAATCACATTGGAGTTTCTGGAGAACTTGTTGATGAGGCTGTTGAAGAAGCAAGGAAAGCGGCCAATTGATCAGGAATCAATTGCCAATGTCTCCGCCTGTGCTACTGCCAATCGAACCATGATGATAGCTGCCATTCCAGAAATAGTGAATACCAACCCGATGGACCAATGAGTGACGTAGAACATCATGGCTATTCCTGTTATTGAGACATAGGAAATCATTTGACAGACAGTTGACAATCTCAGTAATACTTTCATCGCATTCTCTTGAATACGATCTGAATATTCCAACACGAATGCATGTATCATGAAATATACTGCTTGAAATGGAAGGGCGGCTATTACTATCAAAAGAGCGATGTGACGAACCTGATTAGGATTTTCCTGCTGAGCAAGGCCCTGAAACAGTGCAAATGCCATGTTGGCCCCGAGTAAAGCAGCCATGATGGTCCAACGCTTCTCAGATGGGTCGTCAACCCTAATCATCACGGCCGGTTTCTTCACCCCTACACCGAGTGTTTGGACTCCTGTCAGGGTATTGAGTATTGTCCATCATAACCAGAGTCGGTTAGTGATTATCACGATGATAAGAGATATTCAGAACAATGAGAATAACTTCAGAATTACTCCTGTCACTGTAGCCAATATCACAAGCAGAATAATCATTGCATGTGGTCCGAATTGATTTGTATCCTCCATGGCTACTTTCAAAATACCGCCGGACATTATTCCAGAAATGGCATTGGAATCCACTTCTTCGAACTCAGGAGGGGGTCTTCGTGGGATACGTTCCCCCTCTCTCACAACTCCATCCATACCACTCCGAAGGGGTTTCAAGGCTTGATGCTTGTGTTTACACCTCTTCCTGTGCCGACGCAAATAAGAAAGAGGCTGGCCTATGTCGGCTGTCTATGACGAACGAGCCCGTAGTAGGAGATATGTCCATCACGGATGAGCATGCAGTGGTTGGAGCAAAGGCAACATTCGCTGATGTATGTCAGCCATTCCTTCGCTCTAGAGATGCCGCAGTACTGGTAGAGAATGCAAAGACTGGAGGAATTGATGGAGTTATTACTTTGAAGGATCTGTTGCAGATAATTGCAACTGGAAAGAACCCTGCAAAGGAGAAGATTTCCAAGCATATGCGAACCAAGGTTGTCGAGATGCCTATTGCCACTCCTCTATCTGGTGCACTCAGAATGATGGCAGAATCTCAACCAGATGCAGTAGTTATCAGGGGCCCGAACGGGGAATTTGCCGGATATTTCAGTCCAGATGACTACCGAGAGGCAAGTAGACGCCTAGAGAGTCACCAGATGCTTGCCATGAGAATGCAGCGTTCCAAGAATGCACTTGGCGATGCTCGTGAAGCTGAAATCGAAGAAGATGATCCTGCTGCTGAGCAACAGGCTCTATTGGATATCATGCTTGGAGATTTTGAGAGTGATGAAGAAGATGGAGCCCCTGATGGCGGCATCAGCCTTTGAATCACCCAATCACTTTGAACGGGCGACAGGCTGTGCCCAACATGGAACTATTCGAAGACGAAGCGCGCCTCCATCTCTCATCCATCCCGAAAACGGGTAGGACAACATTCTGCCTACAGCAAGCAAGAGAACATATTCGTTCTGGAAATAGAGTCATCTGGGGTTCAGAAGACACTCCAGACAATGTTCGCTTCTCGCAGATATTCAGTGAGTTAGACATCTCTGCAGCATCCCGTTTCCATGCCATGAATACTGGAGGAGAGTTCAGTCGCGCTCTAAAGGAAATCGCTCGGGCATCAGGAATATTGCCAGGAGTTTCACTTGTTGTCATAGATGACTGGACTCCAGTTCTAGGTAGAACCGAGAAAGATAGAATATCTGCAGTGAAGAACTTGAGTGAGGAAATTGATGATGAATGCATAATCATCCTAACCTCATCAGCGTATTCTGATGCTTCCGGAGTTGAGAAATTGAAGGCTAAAGGAGCCAAAGAATTAGAAAAAATTGGATATGCAACTTGGTTTCTCAATAGAGAGAACAATGATTCAAGAAGAACATTGAAAACTCCTGAAGAACAATATCAATTATTGCTTGAAGAATCTGGTTTCAAACGAGTTTGATCAATCCTCATCATCGTCATCAAGACCGAGGAGGTCACCCATTTCATCAAGAGCGTCATCATCAGGTTCGTCGAATTGTGAAGGATCGAGAGCGCCACCTTCCAGTTCATCTTCACCCGCTACTTTCGGTGCAGATTCATCCATCATTCTCTGCTTGTTCTCTTGTGCTCTTTTGAACATGAACCAGCCAGCACCAGCCAAACCAAGTCCGAGAACCGCGTATGAAATCTTTAGAGTCAGGTCTTCAACCATAATGTGGCGACATGGATGTAGCAAATACACTTTGCCCAAACAACTTCACTCAATATTGAATGAAGTAGTTACTTGTTCGACCTGTCCATCACCTGAAGAAACCGATACTGAAACAATGTGTTGCCCTTGGGAAAGATTACCCATTTTCAAGTACGATCTCATAGAAAGCATCTGACTACCGTCAAGTTCCCACTGATGGGTGTATGGAGACTCGCCTCCGGATACCACTGCAGTGGCATTCATGCTGTCATTCTCACCATCTTCACCAATGACTACCTCTAGATAGACCGTCAACTCTGTAATCTCATCAGATGAATCATCTGAAACGCAACCTGAGAGTGTTGATAGCAACATCAGGCAGCCGAACAGGACTGCGATACGGATTTCCATACCTTAAGGATAAGAAGCCGACATATCAAGATGTGGTCATTCTCACTCTTGTTCCAAAGTCTTCCGTGCCAGAGGTGCAGCGAGATGTCTTCGACGATCTGGTGCTGGCTCCACCCATTCACTGGAGTTGATCTGCTCTCCAATCCAATCAACATCAGAAAGAGACCCGCATGAAGGACAACGAGGCGATTGGCCTTTTCCTGCAGATTTCATTCTCTTACCGCAGACGCAAACTGGTCGTTGCTTCAAGCGCAACTCAGGTTTCACTAAACGAAGGCGCTCAAGATGATATGTTCCTAGATGCTCGAGTCCTACCCATGAGATGATATCGCCTGGAACCAAGCGCTGTAACAACCTATTCACATCTCCTCCTTCTGAAAATGCAACAATTTCACCTCTATCAGTAGTAGTACTAGCGTGCCCGTTGGTCCTGATCAGTGGATTCGTTTCCACGGTAGCGGTGATGATCGAATCGATGTGATCATCACAAGCTTGATTGGTGCGCCAAACCATGTTTCCAGCATCTTCTTCCATGCCACTGCTGTTCCTTAACCATTCAAGTGCAGCGCTAACATCTGCTTCAGTCTCACCCCGAATGCCCAACAATACTGGACATGGAGAACGCGGTGCAATCAAACCCTTCTTCTTTCGAGGATCACGATTCAGAAACGTTCCAGGAAACATGACATCCATATCTGCAATCTTTTCCTCATCAATAACCCGCTGTGTACCAATATTCTCTTCACGCCGATATACAGTGTTCTCCCAAGTATGGTCATGTTCGCCCCTCCAAGCAATGGCTGCAACAGCACCCACTAATCCTGTTCCTTTTGTCGACCAAAGATGGTGCCTGCCTGGAATGTCTAGTTGACTTGCCTCTACGTGCATTCTTACAGCATTCCAATATAGAATCTCATCTGGTTGCTCTTCAGTCAATACCATGCAAGGAGTGGAACTTGGTTCACTGCGTTGGCATAGCCAACTCCAATGCCCTTCCAGTAGTTTCACTGCTTCATCAAATGAAATATTCAGATTTGCAGCCACCGCTGCATTTCCACGAGTACGATTCTCAGCAAAGGGCCAGAGACGTACCAACCGAGGGTCTTCAAACTCAACACCAATCCTCTCCAATAACCTGACGAACATCTCAGTGGTACAGCCACCATCGAGACTATCGGTGTCATCGAGACCCAGCCAGGTCATCCTATCTCCTCCTCTTCTTCTCACACGGGTGCGCTCATGATGTCATCGCCTTCATCATCTGAATCCAGAACACGACTCAATACTGCAGGAAGGCCAATATGTTCAGGTGAATGGAATACTCTTACTCCGTATCTTTTTCCGGCTCTTAGGTCACTTCTACGATCTCCAACCATTGCACTGCGCGCTTCATTGAAATTTGCATTTTCAGAGAAACTATCGATTGAACCTGAAGATTGAAGCAATTGCCTGCCAGCCATCAACATTCCCGGCTCAGGTTTGCGAAATGGTGATCCTGCCCAAGGTACGTGAGGAGAATATAGTATCAGGTCGAGTACTGCATCATCGTCGACTTCAAGAAGTCGGGCTTGCAATTCATCGTGAATCATCTCCAATCTCTTGTCAGTCCACAAGCCTCGACCGATTGGAGATTGATTTGTGACTACACAGATTCTGAAACCTGCCCGTCTCAAATCACCAACTGCTTGTGGAACTCCAGTCATCACTTTGAGTTCATCAATATTATTGATGTAATCAGGACTGCCTACATTCAGCACCCCATCTCTGTCTAGATATGCAATTGACCCATCCCATTCTTGGTCATGAGGCAATGCATGTAACTGAAGTTCATCGAAAACGTCTGCACCATGACGCCCGGGTAACAATAAAATCCCTCAGCAACTACCAATGATTCCACGCTTGGCCTTGATCGTCTCTTTGACTATGTGATTAACAACCAACTGCATATCTTCGATTCTTTCCATTGATTCGGTATCAGCAACAATAGAAATGTCGGCCAACGTAGCCATTTTCCCACCGCCTTCAGCACGATAATCGCCTCCGACTCCAATCGTGATGCAGCCTTGTTGCTTAGCATAAGTCAAGCCATTGATAACATTGGCCGAATTACCTGAGCCGGAATACCCAACAACAATATCTCCAGACCTCAAAAATGTCTGAAGGGCCCCTACAAAGATATTCTCATAATCAGTATCATTGGCCCACGCAGTCAATCCAGATATGTTGTCCACATGACAAAGTGTTGGTAGTGTGAGTTCCTTTGACCAATCTCCAGCGCTATGGCTAGGCGTCCCCGCACTGCCGCCATTACCGATGAAATGTACCGTTCCTCCGTTATCCATAACGCCTTCAACAGCTGCGACAAAAGCATCTATTGCATCGAGATCCAAGTTCGAAAGTGCGTTCTGTAAGTCATCGATATAGGCATTGGCAAAGGCACGCGAATTGAATTCCTGCATAGTCTTCCCGGCTCACGCTCTCTGCAACCACTTATACAGGTTATCGCCAGCGGTTGCCCAATGATGGGCAGTCCAATGGTGTCTACTCTATTGGCAGGAGCAGGACTGTTTTGTCTTGGCTGGGGGTTCCACTCACGTTCTGAATCAAGAGGATTGATGGCTGCTGCAGGCTGGGTACTGATGGGGGCGCATTTCACTTCTACCATCGAGTCATACATCGCCATATGGGATACGGTTCTGATATTGATGACCGGGGCCGCATTGCCACTAGGAATTGCATTAGCGCGTTGGGAATTGAAGGGATATTCAAGTGGTAAGGATGAGGATGCATTAGTATGGTTCAGAGGAATGGTTCTTTGGGCTGGATTGCCATATATGTTGATTGATAGGGTACCATGGCTGAATGTTCTAGCAATCTGGTTCGTTGCTTGGCAAACAACGATCTTCATGCGCTGGAGTGGGGGTGGAGATATTCAACTTGGAGAAACCTCTGTATCTCTTGCAGATGGAACAGAAGTTTCGTGGGCAGATTGGGAGGGTAATCGATGGTTCATGTTTGAGCCCATATCTGAGCATACCTTCCATACCGAATTGTTGAATGCTAGTGGTGAGTCCATAGGGATCAACTTCGTTCTTGCTTGTACTGCTCTTCAATCAATGATAATCTTCGTAGGTGCAGTGGTTGCACTAAAGGCACCATGGAAGCGCCGAACCAGGGCATTATTGGTAACAATCCCCACAATCCACATCCTCAACATTTTCCGTAACGCTGGCATCATTTGGTTACATGGTGCTTATCCAGGATGGGAATGGTTGGGGATGGATATGTTCCATTTCGCTCATGCATATCTAGCTAAATTCGTTTCATTGGGCGCAATGTTTCTAATGGCTTTGATTCTATTTGAATTACTACCGGTGATGCACCACCATGTACTCCGTCTGATGGAACCAATACTTGGGGCGAAAAAGAAGTCTCGTGTTTCTTCGTAATCACTTGCGGGACCATGGGGCATCGAAGCTAGTACGGGAAAAATGGTTTCCACTGCCACTCGGCCATTCGAGAGACTCACTTC
>CAXRJY010000053.1:0-3141 GCA_964230915.1 Candidatus Poseidoniaceae archaeon
CCCTTATCTGCTGCTCGTTGCAATTCATCCCCGCCATCGGCTTCCACGATATACAACCATGGCATGGCCACATCATGATTCACCGCATTGGACTCCAAATCCCCGACATTGGTATTCTGAACGCTGACCAACAAGCCGTGCCCAGGAAGGCGTGAATCAAATCCTATGGAGTCACGATTCTCCATCCATAACCATTCGCCATCAGCAAGCTTGATTCTGTGTGCATCAGCACCTTGACTGATTGGAGCGAGGTCTATGCTAGGGTATCGACACAAATCCGAATCCTCGAACCAGCCATAATCAGTAACATCTGTGAATCTGTCAACTCCTAACAATTGCATCGAAGGGGCCATCGGCATGGCTGGAATTGCACCATTACCATTCCAGTTTCCACTGGCCATGACATCCCAACTTCCGACACCGAACCATGATTGGCTTACAGTCTCATCATGAACTGCATATAGGTCGACTGCTCCAATCTGATGTAACATCTCATGTATCATTGTACCACGATAATTGGATGACCTGAGTGATGCCATCGTGTAGTGATGAACCTTGAGTCCGCCAGAAACAGATACTGGATCTACCAACGGCCCAAAGTGGCTCCAAATCCGTGAAGATGGACCCGAACCATCCTCTTGTGGCCGTGCAGTATGCAATATCAATAGACGATCGATTGAGCCATCTCCATCCAAGTCAAACTCTTCCCAATCCACAGAATGAGCGGCTTCAGAAATCACCTGCTCTGCCAAGACTGCAGGCCCACCCTCGATGATGCCAACGTCTCTTTCACCGTCCTGATCATGCCCATAATCAGTTGAATCATAAGTCGCCCTGATAACTTCCTCCACATATGTGATATTCAGGCTACTCGCCCCTCCTGTCAATTGCTCCAAATATCCCTGAGCGCCATTTTCACCATCGAGCAAACCCTTGGCTTGAATGACATCGCGACCAGATTGGGCGGGTGAATCATCAAAATCGGTTACGATGACCAACCACTTTTCCTGTGCTTGAACCCCAATGATTTCTGCATCTTCATCTGAACTGGCATTGTCTCGCACCTCGTCAAAAAGAGAGTCCACCACTTCTGGATTAGACCAACCAAGCAGTCCCAGAACCACCAAAGCGATGGCGATTGGCAAGGCGATTCTAGCCTTCATGATGAATTCCCCTGCAGTCCAACCGATAGAAGGCTTCTGTATGAATGTTCTACAATTCAGGTATTTTGGGGGACTGAATGGAGAATCACGTCCTTGTTCATTTCTGCGAAATTAGAAACTTCAGTTCTTGCGAATCTACTGCTTGAATCCAATACCAACCCCCAGGGAAATGCCTCAGCGATGTGTAATGGGCCATCAATCTCCACATTGAGAACTCGTTCAGCGATTCTGTTATTGGGCCAAGGGTCTGACATTGCAGCCAAGGCAAGTTCAAGATCGATATGGTCAATACTACCATCCGGTCTAGAGGCGGCGACATCGAGAAGAGATAAACCTCGCATTCTGACACTCAATGCCTCCATACTTTGTCGGAGATGTTCAGGCAGTGGACTGGAATCACAACCTGTAATCAGAATATCAGTCCACCTCTGGTATTTTGCTTCCTCAATCAATTCATCTCTTTCATCAGCAGATAGACAGAGTGCCCGAGCATGATGTGATGCCATTGATTCGGGTAGCGATGGCCCTGCATCCAGTGAACAAGCCCCAGCGCACATGCACGAAACCACCGCCATCCTACGCAATCCTGCTTCAGAGTCTAGGATGCCTTCACCGTGCGGGAGAATGCGGCTCTCAAACAAAGAACTTGTGAATGGAAGAATTGAGGCTTCCAACAGTGTACTGGAAACTATCATCGTCAGTAATCTCACTCCAGTCAAATGAGAAGGAATGGCTGCCCAGATCAAGAGTAGAGAGATACCATGTAAGCGCCAACGCCACCAAGTGGAATTTGACTTCGACATCAAACCGGTCATTCCAGCCAAGATAGATGCCATCAGCGCCAATAGAACCACAACTTCAACCACCGCTACTGCCAAAGAAAGACGAAGCATCTCCACTGCATCATAAGATGCTACTACTCCTGCAGTAGCACCCGCTTCATGCCCTACCTGCATGAGATAAGGTAGTAGCCAAGCCATTGTCAAGGCGATTAGCAGCATTCCACTTGCGCCACCAAGAATGATGAAGAAACCTAACCAGCGCCTCTCTCTAGGTAGCAATCCGGGCTTAGCGAATGAAAGTGCCTGCCAACAGATTATTGGAATAATACTCACAAGCCCAAGGAGAACTATTGACAACCACCTCATTGCCACCCATTCTGCCGGAGCATATACCGACAAGCAATCATCGATGGAGCAAGGTGATAGAAGTTGCAGATATTGAGCCAATACATCGTCAATCCACCACATCCACAGCAATGATGAGGTCATCAACGCGAACAACAACAATCCTGCTCTCCCAGTCAATTCATCAAGATGAGATGTCAAGGGTTGTTCAGAATCTCTGGACAGGCGCAGACCAGATGACATCAATGGGGGCGAGAGAGGACTGCATCATGACCGCTGCGGTCACAACATGTCTTCTATCTTGACAGGTGCTTTTGCTTGGGAATAGGTTCGATAAACTCCATACCCAGCCCAAAGTGCTAACATTCCTACGAGCAATGGCCAACCATACGGCTTACCACTGTCCAAAGTCCAGAAGAAGAAGTATGACAAGCCGATGAACAGAAGCCCTCTACGGATACCTTGTGGAATTGCCAGACGCATGTCGAGATGCTCTGGGCCGCCTCTGAAGCGTCGCTCATAGAACTCACCTTGGACAACCGCAGCAATGATGAGAATGGAGAGAGTGGTCCAATAGTACAAGTTTCCGAACTCAAAGTACTGATGCGACATCTCTTCCTGCCTAGCAGCCTCTACTGCTTCAGGATCAACCTCCTGCTTGAACAGGTTGTCATAGTCGCCAACCGAAATCGTACGGAGAGTCAACTCCTCTCCTTCTGAAACAGTCGCAGTTCCAGGGGATGCGATGCTGAAGGTCAAAATATTCCAAGCATCTCCTTCATCCGCTCCATTAGCGCCATTTACTGCATTACCAACCAAAGAGAAGTGTACATCACCAACATCACTTTCTG
>CAXRJY010000054.1:0-5123 GCA_964230915.1 Candidatus Poseidoniaceae archaeon
ATCGAAAGTACCTATTCTACGCCGGATCGATCTTGGAACCTATACCGTCGATGACCATCTTTGTTTGTTGCGAAACATACGCCAACAAGTCGTCGAAGGTTCGCGATGGATTTCGCGTTCAGCGAGCAGTTTTGATCGCGAACATGCAGAGATTCGTTCAACTATCATCGCCCATGCCGTAGATGAGCACAGAGATTATGAAATGCTTGAAAATGATTACATCGCATCTGGGGGTGAGCTTGATGACATTCTCAATATGCAACGTAACATTGGTTCTGAAGCCCTACATGGTTTTCTCATGCACCGTTCTTCTCGCCCCAATCCGATTGATTTGTTAGGAGCCATGTGGATTATCGAAGGACTAGGAGAAAAGATGGCGACCTCATGGGCTGAACGAATTCAGGAATTGACAGGGTTGGGTAAAGAATCTACAAGTTTCATGACCTATCATGGGCATAATGATGGCGACCATATGGAACGATTCTATGCAATGTTAGATAGTGTTTGCATTGATAATAAATCCGTCGAGGTAATCGTCAAAACTGCAAAGGTTGTTGCTCGGTTGTATCGACTTCAATTGGAGGAGGTTGAATATGACAACAAATAAGCAACGGCAATCAAGAAAAGAGCGCCGAATACAACGTCGTCGTGAGAAGGCCATGGCCAAGAATCATGGCCGCATGCCATCTACTTTGAGTGAGGCCCTGGATGGGGATGACAGCTTACCATTGGATCCTGTCGCTAAGGAATATTGGCTCAAAGACCTGCAGAACCCGCTTCGTGTCATAATCCTTCCAACTTTGAAAGTCATCCTCAGTATTACGCTTCACATAACCTATTATGTCAAACGGCTATTACCAATTCAATGGCGAGCGCATAGATTCTTACAATGGCAAATTTGTTTCTTCATGAAATATTTCGTCAGACCAGAAGCAAATGTCTTGATTCTTCGACACTTTCAAGCAGAAAGTAACTTGTTGAATTTCGTGATTGATAATTCTGGTAAAGAAGGAATCGAACCTGTGCTCGTTTATCCAAAGATGATTCGTGATTTGATGGTCCAGACCTTTGTCCATCACGATCAAGGCGTCTTGATGACGATGAGGGATCTAGGAAAAATGGACACTGAACAATGGCCGCTTGCACATGAAGATTTGAAATGGACGAATTGGAAACCCATCAATATCGAGTATTCTCCTTCTCGGCGGAAGTGGACACAATTCCTTGACTTTGAAACTGCCCATGAATTATTCAAGACTACGTTTTGTTTCTGGTTAACTGCAAAGGAATATGAAGCTGCTATCAATTCATTTCAATTCGATCATTCGTTAGGATTGCGAATCGATGAAATCGTCGGCGCTGCGCATTTTGCCGACATCGCTTACAACCGTATGCCAATGATTCTGGTTGGACCAACTGGACTCTCATACCGATTCTTGATGCACGGGTTCTTTGTTGAACACGTTCATGCACATCTTGAACGTATGAGATTGAAACTGGGGCTTGTGAATTAGATGCTATTCCCCTATTTGCTCCTATGGTACATATTTGTTGGACTCGGCGTCTCACTCGGTACACATCGACTTATTTCTCACAATGCATTCCATTGCAATTCAGGATTGAAGTATATCTTGGTCTATGCAGGCACGCCTGCTGGCCCTCCAATTCAATGGGCTCTGAATCATCGCATCCACCACCGAACCACTGATACTGAAGATGACCCCCACTCGCCATATTTTGGAGGTTTTTGGCATGCTCATTGTGGTTGGTATCTTCCTACTGGAAATACATTGATTGCTATTCTCTACGCTATTGCAGGTCCGATTCGAGCAATCATTGATCCATTTTTGTGGAAGAAATTACCAGAGAAATTACCCAAGGACCTAGACATACCGGTTCTCAAATTCATGAGTCGAAGGCCGGTCAATCTTGTACTTTCATTAACCCATCTGACACCAATATGGATTCTCTATATCATGATGGGAAATACTGGATTTTTCATCGGTTATGTTATGGCGGTCATACTATACAACCTAGGTGATTCAATCAATTCTGTTTCACACCTTATTGGGCATCGAGATGATCCGAAAACAGAGGCTCGAAATTTTCTACCTAGTGCTCTACTGACAATGGGAGAAGGTAATCACGCAAATCATCATCGAACCCCAGGAAATGCTAACTTTCGTGGGCTGGATTTCGGTTATTTGTTCTTGAGAGTAGTGCGTATCTTTGGTTTAGTTAAATTAGAAAATGAACAAGTAGCAAATGAGTGAATGAGCAACTCGCCAATCGGAACGCCTTCAATCCCATTAGGAATCCCATGAACACCAGCCGCTGCTCTTGCGCGGTTGAGTTTGCGAGTTCAAATCTCGTCACGCCCGTCCGGATTCTGTCCAATAATTCATACGCTTGTGCGCTTGGACATCAGGCATCACCTCCCTTCAGCATCGCTGAGAGGGTGGCGAGCATTTTCGACACCACCTCAGGTCTTCCACACTGGTGCGCCAGACTGGAAAGGTGGATGGCCTCAGTAGTCAGTGCGAATAGCCTAGCCTGAATGCTAGTTGCTTGGATGGGCCCGTCCGGATTTGAACCGGAGTCCAAGCGTCCCAAACGCTCGAGTATTGGCCAAGCTAACCCACGGGCCCAATGACTCGGCGACCGGCGACTCGGTGATAAGTATTCAGTCGAGAACCTGCCACTCATCTTCACTCATCTTGAGCAATAACCCTTGTTCATGCCCCATTTCAATCAGGTCTATGGCATTCATTCGGATATTCATTCTGGCTAGGGAAATCGCAACAGAATCTATGGTTATAGTTCCAGATTCAGCGGCTAGTAACAGGCATTCCTTCAGACGACGCGGATCATCTTCAGAACGCGAACGTACAGGTTCAGTGTCCTGCACCTTTTTGAGAAAATCTTCGCGCAAGTCTTCTGGAATGTTGGCAAGTCCTATCTCTTTCTGTAATTGTTCAACATTCATTGCATGAGATACCACTTCTGTTGAATCATTTGCTAAGATACCACAACGTCTACACCTTCCTTGGGTACCAACCCTTCGTCCAAAGCACATCGAGCAGGAACTACAGCGCAGAACCGTCCACTCCGGTGGCTCCATATCGGCTCAGAAATGGCAATGGAATACAATGTATTCGCTTACCACGAGAAATCCATTCCAGAATCTGCCTCTCTGGTTCCAGTAGTTTTGACTGGGCCACTGGGCTTGGTTCCGAATCCAGCTCCGCCTTCATCGGCCTGTTTGACAACTGGTGGTGTGCGAATCCTTCCTCTTGCACCCATCCCAATATTCAGACTATCAGGCATTATCAGAGCAGCCATCGCCACACCGTGGTGTTTGTGCCCTGCAGTGACCTCATCAACTGCGATGTCAAATGCAGTAACTTCGAGGTCGCGGCTGGCAAGTTTTCGTTGCAGATTTCGCTTGAGTAGTGAACCTGTCTCCTCGTAATCTTCCTCAGTGACCAGACTGGCAACTATCGAACATTCATCTCCTTCAGGAGTGAGTGCTGATGCCCAACCCACTCCTGCACTTGCAGTTCCTCTGTCAGTTGCTATAGCGACTGCAAGATGGCATTCGACAAGTGAACCCATAGGAAGGGCGCGTGAAGGAACAGGCTCGAAACCCATCGGCAACATTGCACCTTCTACTCTAATCAGACGGCAATCTCCCAACCCCATCTCGACCAAACCTTGATCGAAGGCATCTTCAGAATTCTCACCCCATGGTGCAACAGCGGTCATCAACCAACCTGGAGTAGATTTGCTACTGGACCGCCTAGTGGGGGTCGAATCAGAGGCCACCATGGGCTCAGGACAGGATTGGGGTTCATGAACACCGTGGTCAGTCGCATGATAGATGAGAGTCGGTCATCTTCTGGTCGGAGGAGGCATCGCCAGCCTCGTATTCATTCTTGCAATCAGCAGAAGTGGCGATGGACTAGAGGGTGGTTCAGTGTTCATGCTACTGTTGTTCGGATTGCTATTGATTGGCATCTTGGTCTTGAAGACAAATTCGGTCGAAGATATAGAAACTTCCACTGTGGGTGTATTGAAGTCTGGAGTAGCTGGAATAAAAACTGAAACTCCAGAAGTGGAGGAGAAATTACCAGACCCTCTCGATTCTGGATTTGAGATTCCTTTGTAGAACGACTCGATTCCAATATCAGACCAATCTAACTGTCTCTAGGTTCTTCGGTGCATGAGAAGTGACATTGAATTTGTCGCGTAGACTGAGGCCGAGTTCGTTACATTTGTGATAATCTCCATGGTGACATATCACCGTCTTCGGCCGTGGACTCATCTGTTCGATGAAATCGATCAGTTGCTTACGGTCGGAATGTCCACTGAAGCCATCAATAGTAACCATCTCACAACCAATCTTGACAATCTCTATCTTTCCATCTACATGCATCGGAACCTCTCCGAAACCTTTCTGCAAACGCCTACCAAGTGTTCCCTCCGCCTGATAACCAACGAAGCACAGAGTGTTTCTTTCATCTGCAGCCCAATTACGGAAATATTCCATCACAGGACCTCCATTCAACATCCCACTAGTCGCAAGAACAATGCATGGAGAGTGATCCAAAACGATGGATTCACGCATATCCCTACCTTGCACCTGTCTGAACCAAGAACTGGTGAATGGATTATCTCCATCATCTTGTAACAATGAACGCTTCAAAGCACTGGTTAAGAATTCAGGATGAGCAGCATGAATGGCTGTCGCTTCCTGAATCATTCCATCTAGGTACACAGGTACTGGCTCAACCTCTCCACTCCTGAACAATTCATCGATAGCGATCATTACTTCTTGGCTACGCCCTACTGCGAAAACTGGACATACAACCTTACCATTTCTCTTGATGGTTCTACGTATGACATCTTGCAGTTCCATCGTTGCTTCTGCGCGACTCGGCTGGAAATCTCCGGCTGCACCATATGTGGATTCAATGACCAAAGTCTCACAGCGTGGAAATCTACAACTCGCAGCATCAAACAACCACGATTTCTCAAACTTGGTATCTCCTGACAACACGATATTGTGTACTCCATCGCCAATATGCAGATGGACAGAAGACGAACCAATGATGTGGCGAGCA
>CAXRJY010000055.1:0-2165 GCA_964230915.1 Candidatus Poseidoniaceae archaeon
ATTCTGGATGGAATTCCTTGTAGCAGGAGTTGTGTATCTGGTCATGTTATCAGTTCTTGAGGTTGTTTCAAACGCAATTGCTGCTGAATTGGTATTTGCTGATGCTTCTCAAACAAGTTTGATACAGGTAGAGGCTTGGGCAGAATCATACATCAATCCCTTGGTTGGCGTAGGTCTTCTATTCCTTCTAGGTAGAGATCTCATGGCTGAGGCGAGGGATGGAAACCCCATTCTCTTTGCATTGACGGTTCTGTTGGTTCTGTTCTCTGTTACGGTTGTTGGACTTGCGGTAGAGATTGGATATGCTCAGAGGCGTGGTACCAGTGTCAGAGATACATTTGCTAAGCAGGTAGTAGAGGTATTGGACCCCGTTTCCTACACGTTCAATCGCCATGAGGATCGATTGGGTCTGTATGTAGAAGGACTGATGAGTGAAAGATTGGCGGGAACACTTGTGATCAAAGAAAGAGATGGCGTGACATTCAAGATGGTGGATTCCTTGCCGAGCAGGCTCGACAGTGAAGAGTCATTACCACCAGAAAAACCAGATATTTCTTCAATCAAGGATTGATTCTCTTTACAGCAAGACCAATGTCAATGAGGCAACTTGTGACACCATCAACTCCCATCTCAAGCCCCGCTCCTTCGACTAGAACAAGTTGCTTGCCACTTCTGCCGCGGCTGCGCATTCTTGCCAATATCTCCTGGCCAAGATAGCAGCCTTTGTTCTCATGAACCAAGTGCCCCAAACCAACATTCAGAGGGGTATGGTCAGCGCACAATTCAGCGGGTCCGGGGTGGAGATTCTCAATGCGCAAACGTTCGATACCGTCTGCATCGTTTTTGGAATTCAACAATAGTTCCTTTTGGTCAGTATTCTTGGATATGACAGCCAGAGTAAAAGGACCATCGCCTACCAAGGTTGCGCCCTCTCGGCTTTCAATGCTGCTTCCTGACATTGCCGAGGATAGCAAATAGAAATCATTCAACTGAGTAGAATCAGTGATTTCAACATCATCCATGAGCTTTCGAGACGTGAGGTGATTCCACAATCGCTGATGGTTGGCTTTGTGTCCGATGAAGAAAGTCATGTTCTCCATTTTTCCGATAATCCCCATATCGATAATTCTTGCATTTGAATCGGTGAAGATTGTGCTGGTGAAAGTTCCAACTTTCAAATCCTCAAGATGATTGGTGGATAGTCGATGTAGAAATCCAATGCAATCGTTACCACGTAGAACCAAGAGCGTTCTTTCGACAGCAGAATGAAGTTTCATCCGAAACTCTCACCACAGCCACATGCGCGTTCTGCATTTGGGTTGTTGATCTTGAAGCCTCCGCCCATCAATCGGTCGACATAATCGATTTCAATCCCGTTCAAAAGGTGGCTGACTGCATTGGGAACCAGAACTCTGAATCCGTCGATATTCAATTCTTGACATTCGATATCCGTATCGGTCACAATCTGTAAGTCATACATGTATCCTGAACATCCACCGGAAAGAACTCCAACCAACAAGGCTGTTGAGCGGTCATCGCCAAATGCTTCAGATAACATCTTGGCTGCTGAGTCAGTGACTGTTAGCATGCAGTCAACCTGTTCAGGGACCTCGACAACTACCGCTTCCGTACTAGGACAAGTGCCACAATCCATTTCGCTCAACCCTTCCTGTCCGGACTCCTTTTTCAACGTGTGTGTAAAATTTCAGGATTTGAATTGAATATCATAATGACAATGACCAGTCCCCATCGAAGTACATTCCCTCTCCACGGCTTCAGCTGACTGTCCATATCTTGCTTCAAGAAGGCCACTGAGTATCCCTTCATCGAGGTGGCAGAACATTCCTCCCAGAGTAGGTTGGCCGCCACAAGCACCTCCATCCTCGACCACTACCGTGTTAGGGGGGTCTCCTTTGATGGTCAAATCTCCCATGTTCAATTCCTTCCAGATATCTTTCAACTTTGTGATGAACTCGTCATTATCATCAATATGTGAATATTCCAGTGCTATTTCCTCGCCAATCCTTCTTCCAATATTCCTTAGAATAGGATCGAATTGAATCCCCATCAGTTCAAAGGCTTTGGATGGGACCAGTGGAATCGGCTCACCTTGGTGGCGGAAAACTGCATTTGTCCAACTGACGTTAGCGCCACCTTCCTCCATC
>CAXRJY010000056.1:0-6561 GCA_964230915.1 Candidatus Poseidoniaceae archaeon
GGTTGGAAACGTAAGAGAGCATGAGATGTACCGTACATTCAACATGTGTTTTGGAATGATAATCATCATTTCCAACTACTGTGCTGAAGCAACTGTATCTTTCCTCTCCAATACCTATCCTGGAAGTAAGATCATCGGCGAGGTACGAAATCACGGACACAAAGTGACGCATGTGCATCCTGAAGTGGTCTTCGAACATTATTGAGGGTGGAATCGAGTTGCAGGAAGGCCCCGAGGGATGGCCTGGAACTTTGATTCTTGAAGGTAGGACTTTGGCAAATATTCCTGTTCCACCAGTTACTCATCGCGGTCCTGCTGCTAGAGAAGGCAGTGGTTTTCTCAACCCAGCAATGGCAGGAAGCCGTACAAGGAGTGTGATGTTATTGGCGGATGCTCTAGAGAATGATTGGTTGGTACCTGCAGATAAGCCGATACGGATCATTGAGGCTTTAGCTGCTACGGGAATTCGTAGTCGAAGGTGGTTGAATGAGGTTCCAGAACAACAGATACACCGATTACGTGTGCTTTGTAATGACATTGACCCGATATCGATACAGTGGGCTGAAGCGAATCTCAAAAAGTACCCCGCCGGGATTGACATACAACTCAACTCAGGAGATGCGCGTTCATTGATGTTGGACTCTGGGTGGCAATGGATTGATATCGACCCATTCGGCTCTCCTACTCCATTTATTGACAGCGCCATCCAGAGTTGTGCCAGAGTTGCTGTTCTGGATGTCTGTGCAACTGATACTGCTGCACTGACCGGTTCCTCACCGACTGCATGCAGACGTCGATATGATGCAATGGCTGTGGTTGATGATCTCAGGCACGATACGGGAATGAGGATATTGTTGGGAGCATTGGCACGCGCTGCAGCAAGACATGATAGAACAATTGAGCCGAAGTTGGTGATCTTTGATGACCATCATATCAGAGCGAATGTTCTGGTTCGTCGTTCCAAGGAAGCCGCAAGTGAATTGCATTCCTGTCTTGGCTGGCGAGTTCACTCTCCAAATGAAGAAGAACTGAAAGCATCCATGAATGCAGGGCTGCATCCAAATGATGATGACTTGAAACAACCAAGTTGTATCCTCCCATTCAACTCCCCGCCTGAATTGAAAGAAGGTAGAATCAGTGGCCCAGTATGGATTGGGAGCCTTGGCGATAGAGAACTGTTGGAACGAATGACTGAAGAAAGGGCGATGGAGTTGTGTGCTCCTGATTCTGAACTCCAAAAAACAATGAATTGGAGTGATAAGGAAATGGAACTCGCCGAAAGAAGATTGAGAAAAAGCGTAAGGGGGTTGAGTGATTCAGCCTCAGCAATAGAATGTCCAGTAGTGTTACCTGTGGATGACATTCCAAAATACTTCGATGTTCCAGGGCCTCCTTCGCCATCACAATTGGCTCGTACTCTTCGATTGAAAGGTTACCGAGCAGCAAATGCTGTTCTACAAGTTCCTGCAATCAGAACTGATGCTCCATGGTCAGTAATCTCTGAAGCATCTCTCGAGGTTTTCGGAATCACTCTTCCCAAGTGATATCAACTACCTTGAGTCCTTTCTTATCTCTCGGACAACGGATATGCATGATGTCTGCATCGACTGTAGCACTGACTGCAGCAACATCGATCTCAACGCCAAGGTCTACTGAACGTTGGCTGACTTCTTCATGAGTATGGAATTGCCCCTCACTCAATACCTTCTCCTTGATTCTTCTGAATGTAAGATTCAATCCACGGCTACGTGCTTCAATAGAAACGCAATCTCTCTTCAGCCCAGAAACGTCGACGAAGACATGGGCTGTCCTGGAATCTACATGCCAACGAACCTTTGGTTGCCAGATGGAGCCGCCTATGGGTTCACCATCCCGCCAAGCAACAGTTCCATGACCGGCTGAAATCGCTGCCAACGCGTCTTCGAAACTCTCAACCATCTCATGGGCTGTTAAACGTTCAGCACCATCCACTAATTCGCGTAGAAATCTTTCACTTTCTTCGCTCATCTAGAAAACCCCCTCATCCAACCATCGGGTCCATTCCATCATCCACGGAATCCTCGGGCGCTGGTAACATTGTCTGTGCTTTCTGAAGAACTTCCTGCACACTCTCCTCTATTCGGCGAGCATCTGCAATCAATGACGATAATGAAATCTCCAAGCCTGTCAGGTCAGTTATTGCTTCGACTGCAAGAGCCGCGGCTCTAGCATCGGGATACATGGGGTTGCACTCTGCAAGAAGTGCGGTGATATCCAACCCTCGACGGTCTCCTTCAGACAACAAATGGCCTGCAATACCAGCTACAACCCCTTGCTGGATCTTTTCTATCTCATTTTCCGAAAGTCTTTCTCTGGCCTCTTTAGTAGCGCCGATTCCATATAATCCACCTTCGCTGATTCCTTGGTCCTGTCTAACAAGTCCATCGATGATTATCAGTCGTTCAAATCCACCTTTCGTGAACCAATCCAGAACCGTGTTAGCAAATTCAACATCATGCTCAGCAGGGAATTGGATTTCAGATGTGAATACGCCCACATCTTTACCCTGATACACCCTTACTGGATGCTTGGGAATTTCATCATGAACCAAGGCAATGGCTGGAAATTTGGTATTCAATACAGTTCCTAGATGCGAAAGTCCCAATGAGGATATAACGTGGCTTGCAGCGATGACTCCAACCATTCCTACTGTTGAAAAACCACAGATTGCAATACCGCCTGTTTTGGGATCTGCACCCTCATGCAGAACCAATGCGTAAGCACCTCCAGTTTGGTCTTCCATGGTCATTCCTCGATATTGCGCCACATCGGGTCCTCAAATGCGTTGCGATGTTCTGCAACAATCATAATTCACTCTTCGAATTCAGCCCAGTCATCCATCTCGGGAGTTCTATACCACCAAACTCCGACTTCATCTTCCCACCATTCAGTTCCATCTTCATCAACTGTGATCCCATCGTCTGATTCTTCCTGCCATTCTTCTTCATATTCTGGCTCATAGTATTCAGGCTCAGGCTCAGGTTCCGGCTCTGGCTTATTTCTTCTTTCTTGGAATTTCACAGAGTCTGGGCGATTGACTCGCGATAATGCTTTACTGGCAGAAGGTGCATCTTCATCGAAAGTACTGAACGAATCCTCCCAATCATCTTCCTCATCATCCTCATCATCTAGATCAGAACGTCCACCAAACAACATGCTTCCTGCAACTATCACGATTCCCAAACCGAGAATTCCACCGCCAGCATACATCGCATAGGTGAGTATCTTGCTGTCTTCTCCAGCACTCACATTTTCATCCAAGGAGGTATTGTCATCTCCACCGCCGCCAGTTCCGCCATCGTTAGGATTCGGAATAATATCCGTATTATCATTTATCGCAATTGGGATGCCATAATTTATTGGTTCAGTGATGCCGTTATGATGTACATACGCCATCAACGACAAAGTCTTACCCTCTTCATACCAGTCGTCCGAATCCGTAATATCTCCGCTCCAAGAAAACCGTATCTCAAACAAAGCACTTGTCTGACCTGAAATAGCCTCTAGACTACTTGGTTGGATGCTGGCCGAAAGCTCTTCATATTCTGACCAATCCTCTACCCAACTCAAATCTATGTCTATCGAGAATGTATTCACATTGTATGCCTGACAGGGGGTTGAAATATCTGAACCTGGGTCCTTTAGTGGTATTGTGATCGGATCACACGTCAACACTGGGTCAATCAAATCTTCAGTCTGAGTTTCATTCTCTGTATTGTTCTCTTCCTCTTCTGGAACAGGGAATGGTGGAAGAACTTCGATGGTGGCGATTGCTTCCTCCATTGGAGGTAGATGGCCATCCACTTGAAGCCAATATGGAATCAGTATGACGTATAACTCCAAGGCCCCACCATTGGGCAATAAAGAGGTCCTGACAAGCGCTGCACCTGTAGAATCAAAGAGGGTGCTGCTATAGAAATCAATGTCATCGGTTTCATTCTTATATCTATACTCAAGTTCTACCTCTGAGATAACTGCGGACAAATCCTCAGCTGTTGTACTGATAGTCGCTGAAACTTCGCTAAAACCATCAGCATCTACTCGAACTTGGGTGCTATTAACTGCAACTGTTGCTGAAACATATGTTTCGAATTCGGCTGAATCGACTCCTGCTGAAATCGGTTGATTTGCATCATCTCCTTCAAAACCAGCATATGTCGCAACAACTATGACTGTTCCATGCATATGTTGACTGCCGATGATATCTCCCCAATCTTCTTCTTGAATAGGATTCCAAGTACCATTCGAATCCGTAATTCCTGTGTAACTCCTCTTCCAGGCTATAGACGCTGCCCTCTCTGAACTCTCGCTCAGAGAAAGGTTCACTGCAGAATCTGCCAGAGGAAGGCCTGCAGCAGTCAGGCTGACTCGTATGCTCAACTCACTACCTCTTGCGATTGTTTCGAGACTGCTGGTTTCTTCTTCACCAAATACATGAACAACCAATTCCGGAGCCAACTGACTATCATTTCGCGATAGCACAGGGCCTACTGCAACTACTGATGTGATACTTCGGTCATAGATATCAACGGGTATGCATGCACCCCAGTAAGGGACCCCATCAACTAGTTCCCCCTCTGAAGATTCGCTGATATTGATAGCAAAAGTACTGGTATCCAAAGTAGCAACCGGAGTCATGTCTGAAATGTTTGAGAACTGTGTTGAAGAGAGATAAATATCGAAATGGTCTAGAGTCGATGAATTCGGATCCTCCCATGAAATACTGAGCCAGCCACCATCATCCTCAGCCCTATCAACAATCGTTGTTAGCGGAGAAGGAATCAATCCGGGGTATGGAATGGCTACTGTAAGTACTTCAGAAAGATTGCTTGCAACACCAAAGGAATGGACAGACCGGACAAAGTAATCATAGGTTGTTCCAGGAACAACTGAAACGTCGAGTGTCATATTGAGAATAGTGGTATCCAAAATATGAGCAGTGGTATCCAATGCAGTTCCATTTTCAACTCTGAAAATCTGGAAGTGAACAAAATTATTCAGCCCCATTCCATCATGCCAATCAAACTGAACCATATTGGAATCATAACCTACGAGATTGAGTGTTGGGGTTGGGGGTAATTCTAATTGTGGTGCACCTGCTGTGTATACTGCTGCAAGATTCTTCAGAGTAATCGTCCCTGCAGAGGTAGAATTGAATGGAATTGGGATGTTGAAAGTACCAGTTCCTGCCTGCATCAATTGGTTGAGTACATTAGATAGATTTCCTGAAGCATGGGGGTTGTTATCAACAGTAAAAGTCACGTCGTATGACAGATTCAATGAATCCAAAAGAACTGTTCCTTCTCCATTAGCGGAGATATCGAAATGTGTGGTGAAGTAATTGTTATCCCACATATCCTGACTGAGTGTCGCACTCAACTGCAAAGTATCAATGGCATCCTTGACCGCATTCGAATCATCCATCCAATTCAATGGCCCTTGTCCTGCTGTTCCATCTCCCGCATATCCTGTTTCATTAGCTTCAGGAGTTCCATCTTGGTCGATGTCAATTGAGAAATGATGCCAACCTGCAATATAGATTCCAGGGTTGGATTCGCCTCCGGCCACAATGTGTTCCAATACTCCATCGCCATCAAGGTCTGAAATCTTGATCTGCGTAGGTGCAGTTACTGGCTCATATGCGAAATTGATGACCTGAGCGCCTATTCCACTGGCATTGACCGGTCTAACCAGCAATTCACCAACAAAAGTCGCATCACTACCATCCGTGTTACCTGTAGAGGGAGTGATGACATCCAGTACTCCATCGCCATCGACATCAGCGAAAGTGGAATTGTGGATTGAAACCATGGAACCCGTTGAAGAGTTCCACTCAGACCCGTTGTAAATGGCCACCATATGACCCATATCTGTAGTACCTACTGTATCGAGATATCCATCTGAATTTATGTCAACAAGATGAATATTCGCTTTTGCACCATCGAAACTCTTTGGATGTTCTACCCATGATTGCATTGATAGATTATAATTCCATGCTGTAAGATGTTCCTCCCCATCTGCAACGATAGCATACCAACCAGTGCCGGCACCATTCAATTCACCAACTGCAAGTTCTTCTAACTGAGCTGCCATAGGGCCAGCAGAGCCATTTGGAAAAATCACCTGAGTCAGATTATCTGCAAAACTACTTGTTGCATTTCGGAACAACCTTGTCGATAATTCTCCCATTCCATGTATTGAAACTACATCAGAAAATCCATCGCCATCAAGATCTGCAAAGTCAATATCTGTCATTCCCTCACCTACAGAGACATTCATGTTAGTAGAAGTATAACCGCCAACAGAGGTATTGCTCAAATGGATGCACATCGATGAACTTTCAGCTAATACAACACCAATATCAACGCGGCCATCATTGTTCACATCCCCAAGCCGCAATTCTCCCCCAGCAGAACAAGTTTCAGCCCAAGAGACATTGCTGAAGGAAGAACTGTTGGAATCCCATTCCATCCATCCAATCGACTTGTTAGCACTTGAGTTACCATTTGGTTCATCACTTAG
>CAXRJY010000057.1:0-31503 GCA_964230915.1 Candidatus Poseidoniaceae archaeon
TCAGGCTCTGGATGGGACGGCGAAAGACAGGCCGACAGCAACCAAACCCAAGAAGCATGAGCTGTAGTAATGACCCTGTGTGAAGAATACTATCACCGCTGCTGTTCTCAACAATCCTCTCGAACCGCTGCGGTAACCAAGTACTGCGAAAACACTCGCCAAGGTTGCTAGACCCATGAACAAGAAACCAAGCATGTAGTATAGGCTGCCAGCCTGTGGGTCAAGAAGAGGCATTTCCATCTCCTCGGAAGTCATATCCACCCACTGTACACAATTAGCATCATCCTCTCCTTCACAAGTTTCAGCATATTCAGCATCCGTTGGCATTTTGATATCGATACGGGTGAATCCTATTGGCTCCAATCCTGGAACCGGGGGGGTCAACAATATGCGGTGCTGCACCCCTTTCTCAAAATCAACAGTGTGTATCCATAGTTCTGCGAGTCCTGGGTCTACATCCTCAAAATGATACATACCATCTTCATTGGTAAGATTTTGATAGATGGTACCATTCAAGTAAACCAATTCAACAAGATAATCAATTGCAGGCGAACCTTCGGCATCTGTAATTCTACCATCAAGAGTCGCTGAACCTTGAGGTGCTTGTTCAGAGAAACGGTAAATGAATTCATGAGGTCTGACCAAGCCTTTGTCTTGAACAGCATAATCCAGCCCATTCAGAAAGCCCATTGAAGCAGCAAGAAGAATGAGTATTGCAAGGGCTTTGGCTTGTACTGAAACAGGAGAATCGGAAGGTGTGCTCAATGAAGTCTCACTACTGGCGAAAACCGATTCTTCTTCGGGAAGACCAATGAGGGGTTTCTCCACTTCTGATTCGTCTTCCACATCATCGGCAGAACGGTTCTTGGTTTCAAGCGAACGGAGACTGAAATCATGAGAAATCATTAGTCAATGTCCATGCTTCAGGAACTGAATATGCCATTGCAAGCATGAAAATCACTATTGTAACCTTGTGGACTTTCTCTTTTCTCGTGAAGCACATCGGAATCAAGATGAGCAGTAACAACAAACGGCCAATTGTTGCTGTTGAGGTGACTGCATTTCCATAAAGGAGCAATGAGAAAATTACCGATGCAGCCGTGACTCCAGCTATCGTTGCCCACATTTCTACTGAATTTGAATAATAGTGTTCTTTGAGATCCACCGGTTCTTCACCTGATAAGTCTGGCAATGCAATCTCTAGTGCAAGATACAGGAATATTCCTGGCGTCATGTATAACATGTATTCTCCGAATGTCCATACATTGTTTTCTCCGGAGCTATAATCATTGAATTGATAGGAATTCCACCAATACAGCATAAGGGCAAAGAAACATCCAGTTATGAAAAGTGTATGAACCCAGTATCATTTGATTGGAGTCACATCTGATTCGCGATATTTATTGCTAACTTCGATGTAATGCGCAATGGCAGAAATAATCTTAATCAGCCCTAGAGCAACAAGCAGAAATGGTATCAGAGACAGGTGTTCAAACAGGTCCATTACCCTACTGAGGGCTGGATGGATTTTTTTCTATTTCCCCTTCTTCAACAACTTAAACACGATTTTACAACTATAGTAGCAACTCCGGCAAGGTGCCGCAAGACCGATGAAGCACCTACGTTTCGAGACTGCATGGCCGGACACGAAGTGGTCATTGAATGGGAGGGTTCGGATTCTCATCAGAACCTAATCATTGAAGTTGCAGAATCGATAGAAGGTATAGATTATGAAGAAGGCGAGAATGGTCTGAAATTCATTTGCAGATCTTTTGATTTGAAGGCTTTGAGAATAATGGTCGATGTGTTTTTGGAAAAATGCGCCAAGATAGAACAGAGTTAGAGTTCAATATCCAAAATCACAGGAGCATGGTCCGAAACCACCAGCCCTCCTTCCCGCAATATCTCCACATGTTTGACCAATGAAGCAGCAGCGTCATTGGCAAGTAAGTAATCGATTCTCCATCCTTTATCCTCCACTCTCGCTCTACCTCTGTTGGACCACCACGAATATGGGCCTTTGCCTGGGCCACGGTATTCTCTGAATACATCTCTCCATCCACTATCGAGAAGGCGGGTGAACCATTCTCTCTCGTGTGGTAGAAAGCCACTCGTATTCCTATTTCCAGAAGGATTCCAGATATCATCCTCAGTATGGCAGATATTCAAATCTCCAGCAAGGATGACTGGTTGTTCAGAGTCTACGAATTGTAACGCCCACTCAAGATAATCTTCCATCCAATCCTCTTTCCACAATTGTCTTTCTTCTTTGGAAGAACCAGATGGGAGATAGGTATTCGCCAATGTTAGATTGCCGTGCTGTGTCAACAGCATTCTGCCTTCCTTATCCTCTGGGTCATTGCGTGCATTTATTCCACGTGCGCTCTCTTCCATTTCAATTCTGGAACATGTGGAAACTCCAGAATATCCTTTCTTTTCTGCAGGATGCCAGATGGCTTCCATTCCTTCCGGGAAAGACCAGCCCTTGGGAAGTTGTTCTGGCAAAGCGCGTATCTCCTGAAACATCCAAACATCTGCATCGATCTTCTCAATGAATTCGTCCAATCCTTTGCGAATTGCAGCGCGAATGCCATTCAAATTCCAGGTCACGATGCGCATATCTCGGGCTGATGCCGGTGGTCTTTGAACGCTGTTGTAACAAGCACAACCAAATATTGCTACTCATCTCACCTGTCATGCGAATCCCCCTGACGTGCTTGATTTCCTTGCTGGTGATGATGCCCGCTCTCGCTGGTTGCACTGGAACTGATTCAAGTTCAGTAACTGCGATTGACGATGGCGGAGTGCCAACTGGTGAAGTTGATATCAGCGGATTTGCTTTCGACCCGGAAGGACTCTCTGTTTCCGTAGGGACTGCAGTAACATGGACTAACCTAGACGGTGCAACGCACACCGCAACCGCTGATGATGGTGAATTTGATTCTGGAAACATGGGCAATGGAGACACTTTCGCGTACACTTTCAATACGGCCGGAACATATGCCTATCACTGTGGGGCTCATTCATCCATGATTGGTACCATCACAGTTACTGCTGCTTGAAACCTATTCATTCAGTTTCTCATGCAACTCTTTTGCGGCTTTCAATCCGCTGATGAATGCAGCTTCCGATAACCATTCTTCATCTGCCGTCCAATCTCCCGCAAGAGCGATGCCTTGCTCCAGCAATGGTTGTTCAAAGAAACGTCCCGGCCTTCCTTCAAACACTTCACCTGCCTGTGAGATAACCACATCTTCCAATCTCCTTTCATCAACGATATGATTATGCCAACCAGCACAGCGTTCATCCAGAAATTCAATTATTGGTTCTGAACCATTGAAAGATAAGATTTGCAAGTATGTATGTCCGCCTCGCAATTCTTCGGGTATCTTCTCTGGCGAGAAATAGTTTGGAACATAGATGCAAATCCGCCTATCTGCGTCCCATATCGCATGCGTTCCATGGAACAAGTGCTGAGAAAGGAGGAGATCCCAAACCGTTGCTTTGAGTTCACAAGGAGAAGGTAATTCCACATCTATCCGGCTAGATGCGAGTATGTTTGTGGTTGGAATCAATGGTGTTGCAATTATCACGCCATCTGCTTCGACCTTGACATTTCCATTGAGACGAGCGCCGCGTATCGCTCCATTCTTGTCTTTCAGTAGCCTTTCAACTGCAGAAGCGGCCCGGGATTGAACTTCTAATTGATCAAGAGCCGCCAAGAAGCGGCCTGTGACCTCCGCCCACCCTCCTAATGGAGAATAGAGGTTCTTTCCGCGTAGTGCTGAGATGATTTTTGGAAAATGGAAGGATAGGTTCGCAGAATGTTCAGGATGAAGATAAGATGTGTGTATTGCCAAACATTCAACAATATCTATTATTACTTGTGATTTGTCTTCTATCCATTTTTCAATAGAGAGGTTTGAATTATGCTTCAATTCTGAAGAAAGATAGCGCGATAGGCCTAACAATCGCCGTTTTTCAGTACTATCAACTCCATATGCATCAATTGCTTCCTTACTCAGAGGTAGTTTCCTCATTTTCCCAGCGCGGATGATATACATCTCTTTAGGGTTCAATCTTCGATTGGCCAAAGGCACTTTGCTGGATTTCTTCAGCCACTCTCTGATCTGTCCTGATTCAGTTAGGAAATGAGGTCCTGCATCTAATATCCAACCATTCCTCTCAATGCTCGTACCTCTCCCTCCAAGCGGGTTTGATGCATCGACTATGGCTACATCGTGTCCTAGGCGACATGATTCAAGCGCTGCGGCGATTCCTGCTAATCCAGCACCCACCACCAATAGTCTCGCCATATGTTGCCGAAAGGGTGGGGGATGAGAAGCCCTCCGATGCGGCATTCTACCTGTCCCAACCTTCATCCGAGCGGGGGTTCTCGAAGGAACATGGGCAGTACACACTCCCATTTGCCTCATGATAGGTCGGGCTTGCTCTGGCTGGATGGAGAGCCTACTGGCCGCCTTCAAGAGAGTATGGACAGGTGGTCAGATAATCTGCTGAAAGATGATGGTATTACTCATATTTCAATTCAAGACGGTGATTCCTTAGCATTCATTCATGTAAAGCAAAAAGGGATACTGGCTGGAAAAAGTATGGTTGACCGAATACTTTCACGGACTGGTCTCACTGCTGAGTGGAGTTACAATGATGGAGATTGGATGGAAGAGGGAGTGGTGGCAACCATTCGGGGTTCTTCTGAAACTATTCTAGCTCTAGAAAGAACGTTGCTGAATATTCTAGGGCGGCTTTCGGGAATTGCCACCAACACTGCTGAATGGGTATCGATTGCTACTTGTGCTGTTGCTTGTACTCGGAAAACCACTTGGGGGGTTTTGGATAAATGGGCTGTTCATCTAGGTGGAGGTTTGACACATAGGCTTGATCGCAATGATGCTTTGATGATAAAAGAAAATGACCTTGCTGGAGGTGCTACCATCGAGGATACATTGTTGGCTGTCGATCCCGAACATTGGGGTTTTGTAGAAATAGAGGTTAGAACGGTAGAGGAGGCTGTTGCCGCTACTAAAGCGTGGAAACATACTCAACCATTAGTCATGATGCTGGATAATATGGCAGACGCCGAGCACCGTGTAGTGAAGATGGAAGTTGCTGAAGAAAATATTATTCTTGAAATAAGTGGGGGAATCACTCTCGAGAATCTAGCTGCCATTTCAAACGCTGATGTTGTTTCTGCCAGTGCACTAAACCAAGGTGTACCTCATGTTGATTACTCGATGCTCTTTGAGGGGGTGTGATGGTGAAACATGCTGCAGACCCCAGCCACCCAAGATACAGGTCGCTATTGTTGCGTGCCAAAATCGAAGAGGCTGCCAAGTCAGGATGGTTGGCCGATTCGGCCTTGATTGCACATGGGCGGGGGGAAGCTTTCGATTATCTGATGGGGGAGAGAACCTGTGACAGTGCAATGCAGGCGACTATTGAAGCCGCAACAAGATTAGCGAATGCGGAACATCCAGTTATTTCATTGAACGGAAACACGGTTGCTTTGGCTGCTGATGGATTGTTGAAGTGTGCCGCTCTTATTGGGGCTGATGTTGAAATCAATATCTTCTACAGAACGGAGAAACGGATGGAATTATTGATTTCCGCCATCAAGAGTGCAAAAGAATCCCTCAAAGGCAGTACTCCGAATGGGTTCGAAGCGAATGAATGGGAGAGTATGGTTGAATCAGTGCGGATTCTAGGTGGCGAACCTGACGGGTTGATTCCTGGGTTGAAAGGGCCGAGAGCAAAATGTCATTCGAATGGTATTTTGTCTGCAGATGTATTGTTGGTTCCTTTGGAAGATGGAGATCGATGTGAAGCATTGGTGGCGATGGGTGCTGAAGTAATCGTAATTGATCTCAATCCATTATCGCGCAGCGCCCAAATGGCTTCTGTGACTGTAGTTGATGAATTAACACGCTTCGCTGATAACTTGTTTGAAGAATTAAAACAACCAAAAATGACTATTGATGGTTGGGACAACAAGTCTATTTTGAATTCTGCATTGAATGAAATCACCCAAGGAATGGCATTACTGAAGTGAAACTTTAGTGCTTGGATTCAGGAAATTGAATCTCAAGACATCTTTTCAACGACGCGTTCAATTATTGCACTCCCAACTTCAGAAGTTGATGCGCTTCCTCCAAGGTCGTAAGTCAAAAGTTTGCCTTCCAAGATGTGCTCAGCCACTGCCTCATCGATGAAACCTGCAACTTTCAATGCCTCTACATCACCATTACGATGACCTAGCCACTCCAACATCATCTGAACAGAATTAAGGGTCGCGATGGGGTTCACTATATTCTTCCCCGCATGTTTTGGTGAAGACCCATGGACCGGTTCAAAGAATGCGTGTTCGTCACCAATATTTCCACTAGCGGCCATTCCCATTCCTCCTTGGAGGACACTGCCTAGATCTGTTGCGATATCTCCAAACATGTTGGAAGTTACTACGACATCGAACCACTCTGGGTTTCTTACCAACCACATTGTGAATGCATCGATGTAGGCGTAATCTGTTTCGATGCCATTCCAAGTTGCTGCTTTTTCTTCAAAAATAGCTCTGAAAAGTTGGCAGCCGCGAGTGACATTGGATTTATCCACACAGGTCAACTTCTTCTTGCCTTCTGGACTGCCATTTCTTAATTCCACCAACCTATGAGCGAACTTGATTACGCGTTCACTACCTGCACGTGAAATTGGTCTAGGATCCCAGGCTACATCGCCATTCATTCCTGGAAAAGTCATCTCTGGCGGTTCATATTCAGTGCCGCCTGTGGCTTTCAATGCAGAACGATGCAACAAACTGTGATAGAGGCCTTCGGTGTTTTCTCTGACTATCACCATATTGACCTTCTTTGCATCCCATACCTGCTGGAAATCCCCATGCACTTTGTGTCGAACTCCTTCATACAGTTTGATGGGTCTAACATTTGCATAAAGATCGAGACCCGCTCTTAGACCGAGGACTACTTGCCCACCGGCTAAATCTCCATTTTCACAGACTGCATCAGGCCAACCGATAGCGCCAAGTAAAATTGCGTCCGCTTCATCTCTACACTTCTCAAACGAGCCCTGCGGCCATTCTTCACCCGTTTCCAGAAAATATTGCCCACCGCAAGGAATCTCCATCTGCTCGAAATCCAAAGTTGAGTTTGCTGAAATTGCATCCAGCAATGACTGTGCCTCCGACATTACTTCTCGTCCGGTTCCATCGCCCGGGAGTATGGCTATCCGGTAGGCGGTCATGTTGCTGTCCACGAGCCTATCATACATGAACGCGACGTTGGGGGTATTCTCCAAGAAAGTATGAAAATCAAGGAGGGGAGAACCAAAGGAAAACCCTCTGAAAACAAACGTCGACAGGATAGAGTTCATCAACCTCCATGTCAGAGGTAGGATAAGTGAACGAACGCGAGCGGAGGGAAGCCGAAGAAACCGGTATTGATGCCGAGCCTCTTCCAGAGGTGTTGGAACGACTGTGTGATGCCATGCAAGGAATCGATCCTGATTGGAAATTAGACGAATGGTTGATCTCCAAAGCGGAAGAAGAAATTGCTCTACTGAAAATGGACCTTGAAAGGGAACAGTTACGTCTTGAGCAGAGATTGTACAGAGTGGATTCAATCGCAAAGCGAATCGAGCCTGAAATCGATATCGTGGACCCCAGGCAACGAAATCTATTCGATTGCTTTGACATCATTGAACAAGTAATCCCTGAAGCTGGCCCGTCAAAGAATGGAACTGAAGAAATCGAAAATGAGTTGCATCCTGCAAAATCCCTTCTCGATTATCTACCTGGTGAAATGAGTGATGATCCATTGCTAGCGGTTGTTGCACAATTAGTCCTTCTTGAGATGGATTCGTTGATTGAGAAAAATGCTGAAATGGTGCCGATAGAAACCCTTTGCGAATTATTGAATGAACGTGGAATATCGAATGAGGAAGTAGATGAGGCAATCGATCATCTACTGTTGACTGGAGCCATTCATGAAGTAGATGAGGATTGTTTTGTCCCGGATGAATGAATATACTCATTTCTACTCCGTTCCCTATATGTGCAGGAGACTTGAGGATAAGGCGGGGGCGACCTAGTGAAAGGTAAGAGGATGAAGGCGATTCTCGTAGCTGGCGGAGAGGGGAGTCGGCTACTTCCATTCACTAGATATACTCACAAAACGCTGTTGCCCCTGCATAATAGACCAGTTATTGATTATGCATTGGGAACTATTCGTAGAACGGGAATCAGTGATATTACAATTATTGGAAATCGGTTCATTGGACAAATCGCTAAGCATGTTGGAATTGGCCTTGAAGGTGAAAATATTCACTTTGTCATCGAAGAGAAGGCATTGGGAGTCGGGCATGCCCTGAATCTTGCTAGGCCACACGTGGAAGGGCATCGCCTATTGGTCTATTTCTCAGACAACATCACGAGCACTGAATTAAGTGATGAAGTCAATGATTGGAAAAATAGTGGCACTCCCCCTGGTGCATTCTTACTAGGTAGAGCGGTTGATGATGCTAGTGCTTTCGGAGTAGGTATTTTTGATGATGATGGCGTCCTTATCGACATCGTTGAGAAGCCTGCTGACCCACCGAGTAACGTCGCAATTGGTGGCATTTACCTCTTCGATGAAGATTTCTGGAAATATCTAGATGAAGAAATGGTGAAGCGCGGTGATGATTTCTCTATCACTGACATCAATAAGCGCTATCTCGAGAAGGGGAAAATCGGCCTGAAGGTTCTTGAAAAAGAAAAGTGGTTAGATTGTGGTACTCCTGATAATTTGTTAGAGGCGGCAATGTTTGCATCCCAAGGGATTCTTTCTCCATACCCCTGTAATTTCAAAGATGATGATCCTGTAATCGATGGGGTTTGAAAATGAAGGTTGGAATAATTGGCGCGGGAATAGTCGGTGGCGCTATCGAGCATTGGTTCTCCGATGCACATGAATTATTCATCCATGATCCCGTCAGAGGCACCTCTCTGAAAGACGTCACGGATAATGTAGAAATGGCGTACATTGCCGTACCAACTCCTTCGAAAGAAGATGGGTCATGTGACACCAGTATTGTTGAAGCTGTGCTGACTGAATTACCGGATGATTTTATCGCGGTGATAAAAAGCACCGTTGTACCAGGAACCAGTGAACGATATCACAATGAATTTCCTCATCTGAAAATTGCTTACTCACCTGAATTTTTGGTAGAAAGAAGGCATCTGGAGGATTTCGGGGCTCAGGATATCTTAGTTTGTGGAACTCACCATGAAGAGGTGGCTGAATTGGTCTTCCAGCAGCACCGCGAGGCTGGGGTTTTACGACGTGATCAAACCTTCCATGTCACTCCAACACAAGCGGAGTTGGTGAAATATACCAAAAATACATTCTATGCGATGAAAGTTATCTTTGCAAATCAGTTGTACGATATCTGTGAGGGTTTGGGTGAGGATTGGTATGCAGTACGGGATATTGTCACTGCAGAACAAGCGCAACCTATTGGATATAGTCACCTTGATCCAATCTTTGGACTTAACAGGGGCTTTGGAGGGAAATGTCTGCCGAAAGACAGCGCTGCACTCGCGTCTTTAGCTGAAAACCTTGGAGTCAAATATGAGCTGATGGATGCTTTACAACAAGATAATGCCAGATTGAGAAATCTTCTGACCGGAAAGGAATCTGATGTTGAAACGATGGATGACTGAATCCGATGCCCTAGATGGCATGGGTCTCGAGTTGTTCAAGATCGATTATCTGTAATGCTGATTCGTGTGTCGCTTCAAGGTCAACGGGGCATGCAGCTCCTTGTTCATATGCAGCAAGCCAGGTATTGGCACATACACACCACCTGTCTCCATCCTTCAATCCAGGAAAACCGAATTGAGGGGCCGGAGTCATCAGATCATTTCCTTGAGACCTAGCAAATTGAAGAAATGTATCCGTCACTACACAACACACCACGTGGCGGCCAAAATCGCTGTCATCCGTATTGCAACACCCGTCCCTGTACCATCCCGTCAATGGGTCTTTGGAACATTCGGCTAAATCGCCACCTAGAACGTTGATTGAGGAATCCATGATTCGGCGAACTCTTGGAATTGAATGAAACTTGCCATATTGCAAACACAACGATATTGCGATTCTCTCATAGGTGATGCCATATCTCGGAGTTGTTGATGCTTCCGGATACACTGCACAAATTGCCTCAAGCCGAACGCTTTGCTTACGCTAAATTACTTGCCTTCATAACAAGAATTGACAATGAATTATCAATCGATGAAATGGCGATGTTCGAGCAAAGGCTTGGAACCGCGCTATTGTCTCCTGGACAGCGTAAGGAGATTCGGGCCGCACTCAAGAATCCTCCCTCATTGGAAGAAGCATTGGGTGGCCTGGGCCATGAATCCGGAAGATTGGCATTGAGAGATGCTGTTCTGATGTCTGCTGCTGATGGACATGTGGATGAAGATGAAAAGGCGGCACTTCTGAAAATCGCTTCACATCTTGGAATGGATTCTAAAGTGGTTGAAGAACTTCTGAAATGGGTTGTTCGTGGATACTCTTGGATGCAAGAGGGATATGACATCTTGAATAACTGATGAGGGTTGAAAATGCTTCCAGACATTCTGGAAACTCTACCTGCTTCTGAAAAACGCAGCGTTCTAGCAGTACTTACTTTGGTTTGCGCGGCTGATGGCGAATTGGTAAGGGAAGAAATGGCCGCCTTGGAATCTAAGATGGGGCAGGCTTTGCTGCACCCCGAAGTGCGAAGAGAAGTCAGACAGATGCTGCGCCAACCTCCTGATTTTGAAATGTTGATTCTTGATATGGATGAAACCAGCCTAAGATTGGCAGTTCGGGATGCAATATTGATTGCTGCTGCAGATGGGGAATATCACCTTGATGAGATGAAGATGATCAAGAAGATTGCAAATGCTGCGGGTTTACAATCCAAGGCAATCGAAGAATTACTCAGTTGGGTGGAAGAACTGTGGACAATTCAGGCAAAAGGGCGTTCCCTGGTTGGCCTAAGTATTCCTGGAGATGAAAAACTGCTTGATTCCTCGTGAGCGCGTATGCGCGCGCACATGCGTAGCATTCAAACGGGCATCTCCCCCCGCTGCGGGCGGGTGGGTGTAATGCGTCCGGATGGCGTAAGTGGATGGTATGCTCGGCTAGACCGAGTAGAAGGCGACCGTGTCGTGCAGATGAAGACATGGTTAGGGGCGTGGTCGAACTCTCTTGAACAGGGAGTTCCGGTTGCTGCTATCTTGCCAAAAGAGTGGCCTACCCTGCCTGCTGCATTGTTGGCTGATGCTGGACATGTGGTCGATCAATTACTGGCTCGACATGATGCTGAACAGGATGGTCGCAGCCCAAGGGGTGCACATGCTATACCCATCAAAGTGGTCGATGCGATCATTGCTGATGAAATGAAGAAGCCGGCTCTCAATACCCAGACTGAACCATCGCAAAAGGTGATGGCGCTTGATGCATTACCTCCGGGCTTCAGAGATAGATTGAATGAGCTACATATCGAAGTTGAGGATGGGGAAAAGGCTGATGAGTTGATCGAAGATGATGTCTTGATGAAAGAAGTGGAAGAAGGAAAGAGAACTATCTCTGGAATAGTGTTGCCTTTCGCTGACCCATCTTGTGGCGCTGGAGTGTTTGCTGCAAGGTTGATGAAGAAGCATGCCGATTATTGGAACATCATTAATGACCATCAAAAAATGGAAGAGGATTCACGCAGATTGTTTTCCTCACTCCAATTGCTTGATATCGATAATGTGGCGGTTGAGATTTGCCGAGACAGAATGATTCTTGAAGCCAGAAAACTCTCACTGATTGGTGATGGCCCGGGCAAGTTGTCTCCTGAAGAAATGGAATCTTTGGTTTCCAAGGTGGTCAAGAGAGGGGATGCCCTACAAGAAGAATGGCCGTGGAATGATTCGCCACGTATTTGCTGCATCAATCCTCCATGGTTACGTATCAAAGACCGTTTTAGAGGACATCCTGAAGGGTCAACGCTTCGGAAGGATCTGGGCAAAGCTCTGCGCGACTGTAAGAATCTAGATGGTAAGCCTAGATTTTCAACCATGCGTGGAAATGTAAATCTCTATCGGCTATTCATTGAAAGAGGGTTGCAGATAATCACGAATGGCGGACATTTGCGTGCAGTCGCTCCAGATAGTTTGTTGAGAGAGCAGAGTAGTGCGCCGTTGCGTAGATTGATGGTGGAAGAAAATCAATGGAAGAAGTTGTGGTGTATCGAAGAAGGGAACCAGATTTATCCAGGAATAGCACAAGGAGTGCTCATCATTTCACTTCACAAAGGTGGAAAAACCAATGAAATCCTTTCCATCGGGCCGGTGGAAAGAAATGATCTCCTCAGTGAAGAAGGCGGAATACATTCACGTGTTCCTCGAATAACCATCACTAGAGAAAGATGGTTGGATTGGACTATGGGAACCTGGGCGATTCCAAGGTTGCCAAAGGACCCATATGAGCGTAACAAGGTACTGCGTGTAATCGATGAATTGGCAAAGCGACCTCGCCTTTCTGACCCCGCTAATGAATTGGCAGCTGATGGAGTGGCAGCCAGAATCAGAGTCGGAGAAATTGATCAAACCTCTTTTTCACATGTCATTAAATCGTGGAAGAAATCCAAGAAGGCAATTCCATTTGTCAGAGGTGCGCACTTTTCTAGTGATGATGAAGGGAAGGTGTCAATTCGGCACCCTGGTTTCGGAGACAAACAGGGTGAAAAAGAACAATCCATGTGGGCTGGAGACCGCCCCGTCAATTCAAGACCAAGATTGGCATGTCAAGCAATTGTCAATTCTCACCAGAAGCGAAGATTGCGCTGGGCGGTGATGCCTGAGGGATGTGTACTTGGAAACAGTGTCAATCATTTACAACTTCCAGATGCTGTAGAAAAACGTCTGACCAAAAAACATGGTGATTTGGCGCATGGTTTGGAATGGGTTTGTGAGAGATTGAATGACCCCCGATTGGATGCTTGGGCCAAGGCTTGGGCGGCAAATAACAATGTCAACAATTACGAATTGGAAACTTTGCCGTTATCATTGATTGACGGATATGCGGTTTCCGCGTGAAGAAAAGTAGCATTCACGTTGGATAATGAAGGGTTTTTTTGGGTGGGTTTTATTATCTGCACCTACATGAGAAGAACGTTAGTGGTTGAATCCATAAGGAGAGGGCGATATGGGTATTAATCCAAAGATTGGAATCACTGGCTTACCTCGTAGTGGAAAAAGCGCGGTAATGGCAAAAGTCGTTTCGATGCTTGAAGATGAAATGCGTAGAGATTCACTCAATAGAGGAATCGACCCCGATGAACTGGCTTTCATCGGAGGGATGAGAACCATGCCTCTGACGGAAAATGGGGAACGTGTTGGCTACAAATGCATCAATATCAGAACCAATGAAGAAGGAACCATCGCTCACAAGAACATAGATTCTAGATTGAGAATAATGGGATATGGAATAAATACCGAGGAACTTGAGCGGGTTGCTGTTCCTGCGATTGAAAATGCTAGAGATGAATGTGATATTATTGTGATCGATGAAATCGGAAAATTCGCTGTGGAGTCGGAAATTTTTGTTCAGGCTGTAAGGTCTGCATTAGAAGCAGACAAGCCTACTATCATGACACTACACAAGAAGAGTCGCCATCCATTACTGCAAGACATCAGGAGGAGAGATGATTCACGTATTCTTGAGGTCACACCCGTCAACAGAGCCTTGCTACCATACAAGATTCACAAACTGATGTTTGAATCTTATTGACCCGTTGTATTCATCGATAAGTTCCAACTCGGAGGGACATGGATAACCCCGCCAAAGCTGCTCGCCGCATTCTATTGGGCGCCGGAGTAGGTTTGTTTTTGGTATCTTTTCTAGCCCTTAGAGAGGGGCGATTACCATTACAGGGGAATATTGGATGGTCAATACCTATTGCAGCATTTTTCACTATTGTCATCGGCTTAATGATCCCGCAGCAACCTGGTGCAGAAGGTCGACTCGCCAATTTGTTTCCCGCTCTCGGAGAAGATGGTGTCGGTAATGATGTCAAGATGATGATTGCTTCAGAAGAAAAGGATGAGGACGTAAGTGGAGCATGGGCCAAATTGGAAGAAGCTATGCTAAGTTCTGAAATCGACGAATCTGAGTGATTGAATGAGGCAAAGGTTTGTCTCATGGGCCGTGCTGCGAAGAACGGTGAGATGGTGAGTGAAGTACCATTGGATATGTATTACACTAAGGAACATGAATGGATCAAGGTCTCAGATGATGGTGAAGTGACTATCGGAATCACAGATCATGCTCAAGATGCTCTAACTGATATTGTCTACATTGAACTGCCAGAATCTGGTGGACATTATGGAGAGATGGAAGAGTTTGCCATCGTTGAATCGGTGAAAAGTGCCTCGCCCATTTTTGCACCATTGGCAGGAACGATTACTGCTGTCAATGAATCTTTGGAAGATGCTCCAGAACTGATTAACCAAGAGCCGTATGGAAGTGGCTGGATAGTCAGAATGAAATTGGATGATGCTGGTGCTATCGACAGTCTGATGAGTGCTTCTGATTACTCAGCAATGATATCAGAATGAAGGTTGATGATATGTCGGGAAGGCCCGATTTCACGATTTATGTGGATGGCTCATGTCTGGATAATCAGAATGTTGGGCCCGATGCTCCAACGGGTTGGGGAATTGTGGTTGTAACGGGAGATTCGGGTCTTGGAAAGGGAAGTGGTGAAATCATTCATGAAGAAAATGGAGAAGTCATCACAGATGAGAATGATGAAGATTGGATGGGGGCCGAGGTCGGTTCCAACAATACTGCAGAATTGAGTGCATTTGCAATGGCTCTGAGATGGCTACTCTTGGAAGGCGGGGATGGAAGAGCATTGATTAGAACTGATTCAACCTATGCAGGTAACCTTGCCGATGGAACCTGGAAAGCAAAGGCAAACAGAAACTTGGTTGGTCGGATGCAGAAATTGTGGGATGAAGTTTCAGCCTTGAGAGAATTGGAATGGAAACATATCCGCGCCCACAGAGGACACAGATGGAATGAACGGGCTGACCATCTTGCCATTAGAGCCGCTTCTGGAGAAGTTCCGATTCCATTGGATTTCTGGAAGCCCGGGCAACGCTAGATTGCTGAATCACTCTGATTCGGTTTCGTAAATCTCCTGTAATGGCCCCAGTAAGACCAACCATGCGTAACTAGCCACCAGCAATATCAATGAACCAATCAAGAACATTATCATTCCAGATGGAGCAGGCATCTTATCCAACAGCGGATCCCCAAACAGCCAGCCCATGGCGATGAATAATACGCCTGAAACTGCCACTTGAGGAATGCTACGACGGGGATTTCTCCAAAGATTGGTGGTTGGTAGTATTCCTTTCCTCTCGAATATTGCTCTATACCAAGCGATGTATATCAGCAAGATTCCAACCAAACCCAGTGCTCCAGTAGTGAATGAGGCGCTCCATGCGCCTGGCCAATCGATATCGAAAAATGTCTGTATCAACAGCAAAATTCCGATGAAAAGATGTAGGGTCCAACTCGGGGGTTCGGCTCTTTGGGACTGGGCCATGATGAGGCGGAGGAGGGGCTTTCTTGAAATCCCTCGCGGTGAGTCGCGGTGTGAAGGGGGATGGTGAAGTGGTAGAAAATGCGGTGATTGTCGCTGGAGGAATCGGTTCTCGCATGTTGCCTGCAAGTGCAATGGTGGCAAAAGAGGCCTTGCCACTCATCGATGTACCTATTCTCAATCATTTGTGCTGGGAGGCCATCAGAGCTGGAGCGAGGAGGCTACATCTCGTAATCTCTGAACGCAAAGCGGGGCTCGAAAAAAAACTGATGCCAAGTGAGGAGGAAATCCGTTCCCTGCAAGAGGCGAGGCCGGACTTGCCGCAACGTGCATTCAAAGCGATACCAGATGGAATAGAGATCTTTACTCATTTCCAATATGTTCCATTAGGAATGGCGGATGCAGTATTGCAAGCACTACGTAATATCGATGGCCCAGCATTGGTGCTACTTGGAGATAATCTGTTGATGGATTCCCACCCGGGGGTCAAGAATATTGGAATTGAAAACGCATCTACTGCTTCGCTTCGCTTGGTTGAAGCATTTTCAAGAACTGGAAGACCCGTTGCAGGATTGTGGTCTGTCAAGGAAGAGGATGTCAGCAAATATGGCGTGGTTGCTCAAGATGGTGAGAGGATATGCGAGATCATAGAGAAGCCGGATATGGGTTTAGCCCCGAGTAGAAAAGTTCTCTGCGGTAGGTATCTTTTCTCTGCTGATGCAAGAGAATTATTGGAAAATGAATATGGTGTTGAGAAATTTGGTGAATTGCAATCAATCGCACTTTTCCACCACTGGATGAAGCATGAAGGTGGATTCATTGGTGTTGACCTTGATGATTGTCAATGGTATGATTCAGGACGCCCCGAGACGTGGTTACAAGCGCAGATTGACCATGCCTTGAGACGCGATGACCTTTCTGAGACAATGAGAGAATGGCTTCAAGAACGGCTCAACCAATGAACCTGTTAGTCCATTCATCTTCTTTTGCACTTGGCTTTCCCTCTGGAGGGAGAGGGGGTTTGGTCTTCAATAGCATGACAATCACTACGATGAATAGCAGTAATGCTAGTACTGAAAAGCCGATTTTAAGAATACTGTTCTCGGATTCTAATTTCGATGAGGCGCTGTCAGATCCGCTTCCGCCATCCAATTCTTGATGTGTTTCGTCAGTTGGTTGTGTCAATGATTGAGATACTAATGGAGAAACTGATACCACAAGATAAGATGGATTTCCTGAAGTATCATTCGCTCTGACTTCAATGTTCATCGATGCCTGAATATCGATATTGCAACTCCATGTATTTCCCTCTTTGATTGCAGGAGAATACGAGGTGGTCATCGATGTTTGATTTCCTAGCAACCTACAGTTGACTTCAGATAATGATTCGCCACCCTGGATGGTCAAGGAACCAACTCCTACTGAAACTTCATTGAAACTGATGCTCATGCCATTACTCAACCAAACCTGTTCGGCAGCGGTTGTTGCATCTGCAGGAATTATCCCCACGAGTAATGATGGTGTCAGCATATCTTCCTTCACCAATACAACTGCACCCGCAGAAAGAACTCTATCCTCATTTCCTGACGAATCCATGACACTGACTGCATAGGTTGCGTACAATGCTGATTTAGATGATGCTGTGGTATATGTCGTCTCTATCGTTCCAGTACCCCCAATGATGGTTTCTACTAATTCCCATCCTGCTTCACTCACATTCCAAGTAGATTGACTAGACCAATCTCCGGATTTTCGCCAAACAGAATAGGCTGAATTCGCTGAATCACCGGTCCATGACAATTCAGTTGCCAATTCTGGGCCATTGAATGTAGCAGTTAAATCACTGATCTCAGAAGGAGGGGCTGCATCCTCAAGAATACTGGATATCATTGCGTTTCTACCAGAGATGATGTTCCTGTTGTCAAACGGAGATGTTGATTGCGCCCATTGGGCTTCTATTGTAACTGCATACCATGCATTGCGCTCAATTCCTTCAGGTGTATTCAATTCCAGTGATGTTTGATTGGTGCTAGTGACCAATTGACAAGTATTCCCTAAACACGACTCTACTACTGCTTCAGTATTACTCATCCAGATGTGATATACTGCTTCATCTACTCCGGATACTGGAGCCCATGAGAGAGTTGTTGTTCCAGGAGAGATTACTTCGGCCATCAAATCCGATGGGGTGCTGAGAGTTGGCCCCACTGTGGTCTCAAAGATTGGGCCCCCTGTGGGGTGTGAACTTCCCAATGAATTGATTCTATTACCAAGAGAATCTCTCAAGGTCACAGCATACCAGAATTCTCCATTGGTTCCTGATTCTACCGCGTATTCATAGGATGAGGAATTGTATGGTAACTCAATGATTAACTCAACTCCATCAGAATCTATCTCTGAAAATGATGAACTTGAACGCCAAATCTGAGTGGATAGATTCTCCTCCACCGCCCCGCCGGCCCAAGATAGTGAAGTCTTACCAGTGATATTGCTGAATGATGCATCCAATTCTCCTAACATGATAGGAGCAATATTGTCTTCTCTTATCGGTTCCAGCAAGGTGTTACTCCCAAGGAAACGTGAGTCTTCCCAAGTGTCAAACCGATAAGTAACTGAATAGTATGCCTCTTCTTCCAATGGCTCAGAATGTTGTAACACGAAACTTGTTGCATCATTCTCAAGTGTTGCTACGATGGTGGAATCAATCTCATTCCATACCCTGCCTTCTAGGGGTAAAAGGTGGCGCCATACCCAAATCGTTCGGTTCAACGGCACATCCAGTCCAACTTCATCAGCATTGACCCACGAGATTAGTGTCGTTTCATTCAGTGGGTCATATTCTGCAACAACTCTCAACGGTGCCCAAATGGGATGTATATCCTCAAAAACAGGGCTGCTTTGACTATACCCAATTGTGAGATTGCTGAATAATGTCCCGTTACTCGTTACTGTTACAACTCCATAATAGAATGACCCTTCAGTCCCTGGAAGTGATTGCCAAGTCAATGAATGTGCTTTACCTGAGCATTCTGAGTAATCATCATCCTCCGAGCAAGCTTCAATTCCTGTGACTATTGGTTCGATTTGATTGATATTGCTTGAATTCAATATTGAGGGGGATCTGTAAACCTCATAGGTAGATTCGTTGAGAGAATCCAGAAGGATGTAGTCATTGGTGACTAGATTATTCCATGTGATTGTAGTTGTATCATTGGAATTGAAAACTGCTTGAATCCCTCTCGCTTCAAGTGAATTTGAATCAGGGGGGGTTCCTTCATCCGCTGATATCAGGTTGAGCATCGTTGTAGAAATCAGAAGAAAAACCAGAATGTGGCAACTACATCGGCGACGCATACACTTGAGAGGGGGTGGGAACCAATATCGATTGCTATGACAGGAAGTTTCAATTCAAGCACCCATCATCATTATCCATGCTTCATGACATCTTGCACCACCTTGACCCGGCACAGCGCTGGGGGCATGCGAAATTACTGGCCCATCTTGCAACTGCAGATGGTAGAGTGAGTCGTGATGAATTGGCATTTTTTGAACAACGCCTTGGAGCCAGTTTGCTAAGCCCAGAAAGAAAGGAGCAATTACGTGAATTATTACTTGAAACACCAGAACTGGAAGATTGCTTTGAAGGAATGGATGGGCGTGGAATAAAATTAGCATTGAGAGATGCATGCTTGATGGCATTGGCTGATCGAGACATCAACGATGAGGAGCGAGTAAGATTGTTGAATGTGGCAAAGAAAATTGGGATGACTGAAAAGAATGTTGACGAACTCATCGAATGGGTGGTCAAAGGCTACCACTGGATGCAAGAAGGGTATGATCTCCTTTCAATCGAATTGTAATCATTCTTCCCCATCAAGAACTGATAGGGCATTACCGAGTTCTGGTAACTCAATTTCCATGTTTGAAATCACGGGCTTCCTATCTTCAACAGGAGGGGTCACTGCTGGAGGAGGAGTGCCGTCTTTCAGATGCTCTTTCCATGCAACCGCTGTTTCTGGTTTACGAATCTCCAAAATTGAGAATAATCTATCCAAAGCATCGTTTGATGTCTCTGCTAATCGATGAAGGTGCTTAGAAAATGATGTGGGGTCAACTTCTTCAAGCCGCATCAATAACTCACGGAGGCGAGTTGCAACAACCTCATCTCCATCAATCCACAATGTGCTCAACAATCCCCTTTCGTCATCGGGATTGATTCGGATATATTCGCGGAGGTGTGGGACTAGGTTTCTCCTGACGATAGGCAAAGGATGGGAACACAAACTCAACATGGTATCTGAAAACTTGTCTTCGTCAAGGAAACGCAGGTCGCCGACTGTTGCTGATGCTGCTGCTAGAACATTTTCATCATCACTCTCCAACATTTTCTCAAGGTATTCTACTGCATCCCAACCTATCCTTCTAAACATCCTGGTCAGAACATCCGCTAGTGCTCGTTGCACTTCAGATTCCTTTCGTGTGAATAATCGCGATAAGGCCTCACGTCCAGTTTCACCGTCGATATCAACCAACCGAGCAAGACAGCGGACCAGTTCGGCTGCAACTCTTGGTGAAGGGTCACTCGTACGGCGAAGGATAATCTCAGCCAATCCTAGTGGCTCGAACAGTTCTTTCCTCTCAAGTAGTAATTTCAACCATTCAATCAATAACGATCGACGTTCTTCATTACCATCTTCCAACCGGCGAAGAAGTTCACAGGCTGATGCGCAACCGTCAGCGTGTGCAAAAACTTCTGTCCGAGGCATGGTTGCCTGTGGATTCCAGCCCATCAGATGTGGGCCAGCCTCTGGTTGACTATGCCAAGTTCCTGGCCTCTGAGCAAGAGCGATTGACTCCAATAGGTGATATCCCTGGTGTACTGGTTGGCCGTGTTCTGCTACACTCAAACCATCTAGAAGCGCAAAAGCCAGCCACCAACGAGTTGTATCCGGCATCTGTTCATCCAATGCTTGTGCTAACCAAGATGTGCAGATGGAGAACAGTATTCTTTCTGCCACAATATCCAATCTACGCATCAACCATTTCTCATGTTGCTCAAAAGGGTCCTCAGTCAAACTCATACGATGTGGGACAACGAGTTCTACTGTTTCATTCAGATATCTTTCAAACCCGCCTCGGTCCGCTATGAAAAATCCATGCGCTTGCTCCACCAGATCTTTGGCATCTGAAGGATGCACTGGTGGAAATTCAATATCGATCAATGGAGGTGAAGGCAAAGGCCAACCTCTGACTCCTCTTTCCATCGCTTCTACGAGGCTTGTGGCTACTTTCTCACGGACTGCTTCAATCACTCTTTTCCGAGCCCGCATCAGAACAACCCACCAAAAAATCAGATATTTGTTCTAGAAACTCTCTTTGAACTCAAATATCAAGTTCGATATTCAGATTCTGAATGAGTTCCTTGTACCTGTTTCGAATGGTGACTTCTGTGACTCCTGCTACTTCTGCCACTTCTCTCTGGGTTCTTCTCTTACCGCAAAGAACACTTGCAATATAGATAATCGATGCTGCAATTCCAGTAGGACCACGCCCACTGGTCAATTCCTTTTCCTGAGCTGCTTTGATCAATTCATGTGCCTTGGCCTCAACCTCTGAATCAAGTCCTAGGCCTGAGCAGAATCTGGAGATGTAATCTTCAGGACCGGTTGGCATAATCTTCATCTTCAGTTCACGAACCATGAATCGGTAAGTTCGGCCTATTTCCTTGCGTCCAGTTCGGCTTGCTTGACCTATTTCATCCAATGTTCTAGGGACGCCACACTGTCTGCATGCTGCATACAAACTAGCTGCTGCAACACCTTCGATTGAGCGACCGCGGATGAGGCGCTTCTCTACTGCTTTCTTGTAATTCACAGCTGCTGCTTCTCTAACTGATTTTGGAAGATCAAGCCTGCTTGCCATCCTATCCAACTCGGCCAATGCCATTGCAAGGTTTCTCTCTGTTGCATTAGAAACTCGGCTTCTTTTCTGCCACTTTCGCATACGATAGAATTGTGAGCGGTATCGGCTATTGATTGTCTTACCAGAATAATCTTTGTTCTGCCAATCGATATCAGTTGACAACCCCTTATCATGGAGCATGACTGTCATTGGAGCACCAGTTCTTGCTCTCTGATCGCCCTGTTCTGGACTGAATACTCTCCACTCTGCACCCTGATCTATGACATTGTCTTCAATCACTAGACCGCAATCGTCACAAACTATCTCACCACGAGACTCGTCTCGAGTAATAGAACGACTTCCACAATCTGGGCATTTCACGATATCTTCAACTTGTTGTTCATCCATACTGATTCCTCATCTGGGGCAAATCTAAAGTGACCCCATGCATTATAATCCATTAGTATCCCTTTTTTAAGACTTATGGGAATATTATTAGTCTCTATACGTTGACCTTAGAGCCTGTTTTCAAAGGTTTCAGATGAATTGTAGTAATATCTAACAATCGCTTTCTATCCAATCGATGGAATCGGTCAAATATGGTTGGCCCATGGCCACATCGGGGATTGAATGCGAGAAGAGTGGCCGCCTGAATCTGTTCAATTGAACAATGATTCAAAAGTCCTGTTCTTGACCAAAGATCTTAGTCTGATAAGAAAACAATTGTATGAAGGATTACAACTGAAAATGAAGGACTTGAAAGTTGAAGATTTACTTGATGATATCAATACAGATGTCATGACTCCTGCTTGGGTCTGCTTCGATCATGACCCTGATGAGATCTCAAAGAATGCGTATGCCGGATTGATGCAAGATGGTTTGCGCGTATTCAATGAAAGGGCCTTGAAAGATGGGGGGTTCGAAGTTATTGTTTCTGGTTTTCGTAAAGGTACTGGCTCTAGCAGAGAGACTGCAGCACAATGTGAGAAATGGTGTGGAATCAGGATTGTCATAGCTGCTTCCTTCGCCCCGATACATGAACGTAACAATATCAATCTCGGGCAGTTGATGGGGGACCATGAAATGTTGATGCGCCTACAAGAAGGTGATTCAATTCCAATTTCTGAATTTGTTTCAAAATATGATCCTGTGACTCGAAGAATAGTGATGAATGGCGGACTATTGCCATTTGCCAACAAGGTTGGGGATGGAGAAATCTCGCTACCTGACCTCAATAATGGGAATAGACCGATGACGATGGCTGAGAAGATAATCGCAAGAAATCTAGTTGGGGCGGCCAATGGTTCAACGGTCTCTCCTGGCGATGCAGTGATTGCTCGTGTTCATGGAGGGTATTCACATGAATTTACAACAGCACAGGTTCACAATTTCTTGAAAGAAGAATATGGTGAAGATTACGCTCTGCCTAATCCTGGCAAATTCGCTGTCTTTGAAGACCATCTCTTGTATGCTCACTTCAACCCTAAATTCTCAGCCCACTTAGAAAAAATTCAGGAATTAAGAGATTTGCAGGTTGATTTTCAAAGACATACGGGCGTCAGAGATTTTTCTGCTGTAGATGGAATCTCTCCTGGTATCTGTCATCAGGTTGCCAGAGAGGAATTCATAGATGTGGGTGATTTCATTCAAGCAACTGATAGCCACACATGCATGGGAGGGGGTTCGAATGCCTTGACATGGGGAGTTGGGGCGACTGAATATGCGAGTTTGATTTATTCCGGATTCACCTTTGTCAAAGTACCAGAAAGTATTCGCTTTGAATTGATAGGCAGTTTGGATGATGGATGTACTGCTAAAGATGTGATGTTGTATATTTTATCCGATCATGCGCGTGCTGAATTGACATTGGATAGGTCGATGGAGTTCGGAGGTGAAGGTCTACGTGGTCTGTCGATGGATGAACGCGCTACATTGTGTAACATGGCTACAGAATGTAGTGCAAAAACTGGAATCTGTGAGGCTGATGACATGACCGTTGATTGGTTGATGGAAAGACGCGAGGGTATGACAAAACAAGAGATTATGGAAAATTCCGTTACTCCTGACCCTGGTTGTGATTACGCGGGAGGAATCCACACCATCGATTTGTCCAACATCAAACCAATGGTTGCCCATCCGGGAGATCCGGATCGTGGAATCCCTTCAGACCCAACAAATGGTGCTTTGATTTCTGAGATCGGTGAAGTTGCAATCAATATCGCTTATGGTGGCTCATGTACGGCTGGAAAAGTGGATGATATCGGTTATTATGCAATGGTCTGCAAGGCCGCTGATGATGCTGGTATCAAAGTGGCTGCTAATGTGGAGTTCTACATTCAATATGGTAGTGTTCCTGTAAAGGAGCAAGCCGTCAAAGAAGGTTGGCATGACTTATTCCAACGTGTTGGGGTGAATTTGATCAATCCGGGCTGTGGAGCCTGTATTGGAGCGGGGCCAGGAGTTTCAACAACTGAGGAACAAGTCACTGTTTCTGCAATAAACAGGAACTTCCAAGGCCGTTCTGGACCTGGTCGGCTCTATCTTGCGAGTCCTTTGACCGTTGCTGCAAGTGCATTCACTGGTCACATTACCGCGTGGGATGATTCTTTGTTCAATGAAGTGGAATGATGTCAAGAAAATTGGCTCTACTTACAGTCTTAGGAACTATTGGAGGAATAGCACTCACAATAGTTCTGACACAAACCTTGTTACAACCGCTCATCGATAGACTTGATTGGTTCGAAAACAGTGGTTGGGTGGGTGCTTTCGTATTCCTCATCCTCTACATCCCAATGGGGTTGCTATTGGTGCCAGCAAGTTTTCACAAATTCGTTGCTGGGATGCTATTTGGATTCTGGATGGGATGGGTAATTGCATGGGTCGGGGCTATGCTAGGTGCAATAATTCCGTTTATCTTAGCAAGAAGGTGGCTTGAGCCGTGGGTGCGGACAAAAATCGAGGCTAATCGATTGATGGTTGGTATCGAAGAAGCGATAGTGGAAGATGGCTGGTTTACCGTTTGGTTGACGCGAATGAGTTTGGTCATTCCATATGCTGGGCTGAATTATGGTTTTGGAGCGACAAGGGTATCGTTCAAAAATTACGTGATCGGTAATCTTGGAATGATAGTTCCTGGAGTTCTGTATGCGTGGTGGGGAAGTCAAGCAGATGGAATTGCTGATGCTGCGAGAGACGGGGGCACTCCGGGTTATTGGGCGGCGATGATCGGTTCTGCAATCATTACAGTAGGCATGGTGATTCATCTGAGAAAATTGACTCTCAAACACATCGCTGTTGATTCTGGCGGTGTTAGTACCGCTGACGAATAATCGCCTTGCAGACTGGTCTTCATCCGTCATGCCTTTAGAATGGTGGGCGAGCCGGAAGTCATCGTCTGCTGGCCCGAAGTCATCCGGACTAAGGAGGACCAGAGACGGGGGTGGCAGAATGAGTATCGCACAAGAAATGGCTGACAAACACAAACAGATTGCAATTTCTGAATTTTTTGAGAAAAATAAGCACTTCTTGGGGTTCGACACACTACCTCGTTCAATTATTACTGCAGTCAAAGAAGCAGTGGACAATTCACTTGATGCTGCAGAAGAAGCCCGTATTCTTCCTGAACTGAAAATCAAAATTTCAAAAATCAAGGGTGAAAAGGATGTCCTTGAGTTATGTGTGGAAGATAACGGCCCTGGAATTCCGCGCTCTTCACTCGAGAAGGTATTTGGAAGATTGCTCTTCGGAAGCAGGTTTCACTCCATCCGACAAACAAGAGGTCAGCAAGGAATCGGTATCACTGGCGTAGTCATGTATGCCCAGTTAACAACTGGAAAGCCAACCAATGTCGTCTCAAAGATCGCAAGTGAAGCGACTGCTGCTACATTGAGTATTGGAATTGATACCAGAAAAAATCGCGCTACGAAATCGAATGAAGATAGAGTGTCTTCAGAGTGGTCCGATGGTCGTGAAAAGGAGCATGGGTTGAAAATCACAACTCAGATGAAGGCGAAATATCAACGTGGAAAGCAATCCGTATACCAATATTTGCGAATGACTTCGATAGTTAATCCGCATGCCGACATAACCTTGATTGATCCTGATGGAGAAGTTTTTCATTTCCAAAGAGTTACTGAAAAATTACCAAAGATTGTTGATGCAATCAAACCACATCCACAAGGTATCCATCTTGGACAATTACAGAGAATGCTAAGGGAAACCAATGAGCCTACGCTGCAAAAATTCCTTCAGAACGAATTCAGTGGGGTAAGCAAGACCGGTTCTGTTCCTGAGATCTGTGAATTATCAGGGCTAGATAAGAAAAGAAAACCCAGTTTGATCAAACCGAATGACATCAAAGCATTGCTTGAATCCTTCAACGGTGAAAGAGGGTATCTTAGAAGATACATGGTTGTTGATGGGAGGCATAAATTCCTAGAGAAGAGAGGTCGGGCATCTAAGCCCGGTGATAGAATCGCCAAACAACTTGAGAGAGACTTAATCTCTGCAATAAATGGAAAAATGCTCTCTGATACTGTAGCCATCGTCAAGAAATTGACCGATTGGTATTGTGATGAAAGTCTAGAAGATATGCTGGCATGGATGCAGAAGAAGATAGGGGTGGGGCCATACGATGATAATCAAGCAAAGACTTGGGCGAAATATGCACGTCATGAGTGGGACCCAAGAGTTGACCTGATGCCGGCTAGGTTGTACCCCCCTCCTGTGAACTGCCTTTCTCCGATTGAAGAACTGTTGATCAAGAAGGGTCTTTCCAAAACAATAGATTCTCGATTTGTGACAACGTTGACGCGGCAGCCGATGGTCAGCCAAGGAAACCCATTCCAGATTGAAGTTGGACTGATTTTTGGCGGTGGGATGCAAGCAGATTCTCCTGTTGAAGTATTGAGGTTTGCAAATCGCGTTCCGTTGATGTATCAGCAAGGAGGGTGCTTACTGACCAGGTCGATAGAATCGGTTGATTGGAGACAATATGGCCTTGAGCAATCCGGTGGAAAGGGCGTTCCTAAAGGGCCGGCAGCCATCTTGATTCACCTCGCTAGCACCAATGTCCAATTCACAAGCGAAGCAAAAGAGGCTTTGGCTGACAATGTGGAAGTCATGGCTGAGGTTCGTAAGGCTGCATTGGACCTTGGAAGAGGTTTGAGAAGACATCTTGAGAAACGAAAGAAGATGGCCAAAGTCAGAGAAAAATTCGAGCTGATCAATGATATATTGCCCGCTATTGCAGAGAAGTCCGCAACAATTCTCAACAAACCACACCCCGACCTTGCCCGTTCAATAACCAAGATCATGAACGCTATGATACTAGATGAAAAGACGTGGTGGGATAAGGATTCAAAATTGACCAAGGTGGAGTTGAAACTTCAGAACTTCACTGCTCGTCCACGCTCTTACACATTACTTGCTCAATGGCCGGAAGGAAAGGCAGAGATGATTGAAAATGAAAGGGGTGGACGCAAAGAAACCGGCGGGCTGTGGGCTTGGAAGATTGAGACTCTTGAGCCGGGCGTTAGTGCAACGGTCAGTTTCTCTCTGAAGGGACTTGAGAAAGGTGATTGGAAAGAAACCGAAGTATTCTACCGCGGAGCAGGAGACATAATCGGTGCAAATCGCTTGGATGAAAAGATTCTGGAAGAATTACGAAGACGGGAAGATGATGGAATCGATACTCCAACAGAAATCGTAGATGAATCGAATGAAGATGCCGAACCACAAGAGGCTGCCGAAGAGGCTGAGACTGAAGAAAAAGCCGGAAGTGATGGAAATGGATGGACAAGTCAAGGCACTGGTCAACAGACCTTGGGGGTATGATGAATGAGTAGAATGCATGATCCAGAAGCAACAAAGAAAGCCATGTACAAAGTGGTAGAAGAGATGTATGACAAAATGGTGAAAGGTGACCCTCCTACCATGACCTTGCCTGTAAGAACAAAGAAGAATATTCTCTTCGATGAAAAACTTGGAGTCTACAAATATGGTAAACGTAGTTCTATCAGAAATGCCACAGACCTTGGTAGTGCCAAGCAATTACTGCGTGCATTACATGTCATAGAATTCATCGATGAAATGATAGACAATGGAAAATCGAGTACTCTTCGTGAAATGTATTACATCTCAGAAGCATGGGGATATGGAAAGTTCAACACACAGAATGAAAGTAATAATCTCGCTGAAGATCTAGAAATAGTAACTCGGTGTTTGCGAGAGGATTTCAAACTCAGACCAGAAGAAGATGGTGCAAGAATGATTGGAAACCTGACTCTCCGAGAGAGAAATCGGCGCGGAGATTGGATGACCATCAATGCTCGTGATGATGTGGGCGATTCTGGTTATGGCGTGCCCTATAATGTAGAATCTGAAAAGTTGGAATTGATGGAGCATGATATTGATTTCATAATGGCTATCGAAACTGGTGGAATGTTTGACAGATTGGTGGAGAATGGGTTTGATGAAAATCACCGATGTGGTCTTATTCATCTAAAAGGTCAGCCTGCTCGTTCAACGCGCCGAATCATCAAACGCATGAACGAAGAATGGGATGTTCCCGTAGTTGTATTTCTCGACGGAGACCCATGGTCATACAGAATTTATGCTTCGATTGCATATGGAGCGATCAAGACTGCGCACATCTCAGAATATCTAGCGACGCCAACCGCTAGTTATCTTGGGATTACAGCAGACGATATCCTAGCCTATGACCTCCCGGCCGATGATCTCTCAAACAAGGATATTGAGGCATTGAAAGCTGAGTTATCAGATCCTCGATTTGCAGATCCTGAATGGCAGGACCAAATCAATATGATGTTAGACATTGGAAAGAAGGCTGAACAGCAATCTTTAGCGAAGTATGGTCTTGATTATGTCACGGACACTTATCTGCCTGAAAAGTTGGCAGAGATGGGGCTCTGAAACAACGGCGCATTCAAGGATGAATAGTGGGTGGGAGGTACGTGCAACCAATACCTGTGCAGCCATCTACTGGGAAATCAGTTTGGGGGCGGCGCATCTTGTTCATTGGAGTGGCTACGCTATTGATTTGTGGGATTGGATTCTACAGCCAGATGGATTCTTTCACTGAACACACCGATCCTCGACTCTCTGGAGCCGAAGAAGTTACTATCGATGAGTTGACTCAATTCAACTTGAGTAGTGGGTGTCATCAGGCTTGGGTACTTCCTGAAACAGAAGATGTGGATATCGTTCTACAAACCATGGATGGTACTGAAGTTGAGGAGAGTAAATGTGACGCTGCAGAAAGCGGAGAATTGCAACCTATGGGGCGAAATGGTGAATCTTTCATCAAAGTAGGAGAATGGGAAATTGGAAAGGGAGAATATCGCTCTATTGCCACCTGTCAAGAAGATGGGAAAGATTGCGATGTCGATGAAGGTGTGGTTTGGGTAATGGAAAGAGATGCTATGCTAGAAGGACTGGTGGGTGAGACGGGAATGTGGGGATTCTTCTGTGGATGTCTCCTTTCACTTTGCTTGATCCCCCTTGGTTTGACTGTAGGCGTCCTAGGCTCACACAAGAAAGGGGCTGGAGGAGTGATGCTGATACAGGGTGATAATGGTGAAATCATCACCGCAGTTCCTGGAGGCGAAGAGGGTGCAGAGACTCAACCAACAAACGCTGTAGAAATGATGGCAAATAGTGGGGTTCTCTTGAATACTGATCAAGTGTATTCACTTGTACATGGTTCGCCAGAAAGCAAGGCTGAGTTGCTGAAAAGAATCGAAACAGAGCAAAAAGATGCTTCGGTCCCAGACCCTTTCAAGAATACAAAGAAGGCTGATGAATTTGCGTCAATAATCCCGGATGAGATTGAAGAGGTTGTCGTTCAAGAGACATTGAGCAAGCAACCCTCTGAAGATATTGCTGAAGAAACTGAACCTGAAAAAGTAGCCGAAAAAGAGACCTGGAAGAATTGGGATGACGGCTGATATCCAGTGCGACGGTTTTTGAGCCCCCCTTGACTAGACAACCTCAGGTGAGGTAGTGGCTACTGGATTGGAAGAGGCTTTGACACTCTTACAGAACAAAGTCAGAAGAGATATTCTTGAGCGATTGGTGAGGGAGCCGCATTACCCTCTACAATTATCTCATCAAATCGGTGTCAGTCAACAAGCGATAATGAAGCACCTCGGTCTTCTAGAAGATGCTGAATTTGTGGTCAGTGAAATGGTTCCCAGTGAAAAGGGGGGGCCTCCAAAACGAATCTTTGCTGTTCGAGAGTCTTTCAGCATGCGAATTGATCTGGGGCCTGACCTGTTTCGTATCGAACAACGGAAATTGCCCAAGGGGGGACCAATGCGAATCTCCACGGCACTTCCACCTGAAATCCTAGGTTTGGCTGAAACGGTTTCCGGCAGGCGAAAAATCCCGCTTGGTGAAGCGATGGGGCACCTTTCTTTATTGTCATCAGAACTTGATTCCATGGATAGGCAAAGGGATGCCTTGATTGCACTGCATCAACATATTCGAAATCGTGTATCACACGCGGTAGATGAAGAATTCATTGAATATGAGCATCGTAGAGTCATGCATGATATTCTTGATGACCCAAGAAAACGGTTCGACATTGCTCGTCTGAAAGAGGAATTGCAAATCGGCGCCACTCAGATGGAAACTGTGCTCGATGAAGTACGCCAACGCCTACTCAGACAGATTGGTGATGCACAAAGTGGGCAAGTTATCGCCGCTCCACAGGGTGCCGACCTGCCGTGGTGGGTAATACTCAACAGGAATAGCAAAGATTCCAGCCGCTGATTTCCAACTGTGATAACTTCACGCTGAGTCTTCTTCACTTCCGAGCACAGACAACAAACTGCTTTGCTCAGCCAATCTATTCTTGGCCTCAAGCGTACGGCCCCTACCGACCATGAAGACTACTCCTCCCAATGATAGAGTGAGAAGTAGTATACCAACCGGTAGAGAATATGTTGCTATTGCTGCAGAAGTGACGTCCCAAAGTGGGTTGTTTGATTCCAACTCATTTGGTACAGCCTTGATGTTATCATTCTCACTGGATTCAACAATTTCGTTATCTGGGTCAAGAACCACTGAAACGTCGTGGCTACCAGCATCAACCGGCCATAGCAAGTACAGTTCGATAGGCGTAGGGTCTCCAGTGCCATCAGGTGGCATCAATGCCCCAATTACTTGCTTGAACACAATATTTGCATCATCACAACCATCACTGCGGATTTCTGCTGCTTCCTGTCCTTGACAAAGAACGATCACAACATCCGTAGCATGGACATTACCACTGTTCTGAATAAGAACACGAACAGGGATGAAATCGCCTACTTCCGCACTATTTTGCTTCTCTCCTACTTCAACTTCAAGAATTTCAAGATTCGGGGCTCGAAGCCTGATGGTTACGATTTGTTCGTTCGTATCTTCCATCTCTCCTTGCCAACTAGCACTGTCATCATGATCTCCCAATTCTTCCAACATGCCTCCATTCATGGAAGTCACCTTGAGTCCGATTGGGCGTGTGTCTAATTTTGCATTCGGTGAAATCTGTAGAATCGCGCGCATGGTAATCGTCTCATAAGCATCCATTGTAGGCATCTGGAACGCCTCTGAATCTGTGAAATAGATACAGCGGTCTGGATTCTCAGCCACTACATTCATGTCAAGAGTTGTAAGTTCCAAGCATTCAACTTCAACCTCAGGTTGTGAATTATCAGCATTCAGAACAACTGCCCATGTTAATGTCCAGTCAGTAAGTGAACCCATTCCAGGCTCTTCTTCGAATACCCATTCTCCATCACTACGTGTTGCTGTATGATTGTGTAGCGCTGGTGTATCCTCAACATTTCCAGCATTGGTGATATTGACTGTGAAATCAATAATCTGCCCCGATGCTGCTGTTTTGACATCAGTATCTATGGTAGGATCCATTGATAT
>CAXRJY010000058.1:0-6481 GCA_964230915.1 Candidatus Poseidoniaceae archaeon
CGATAACAGGTCAGCAACAATACCCTACATCAAGGGCAACATTGCTAGTGCAAGGGGACGTTTCGAAGTAGCCCGTTCGTTCTATTCTGAAACCTTGGCCATAGAACCAAACCATTCGAGGGCCATGCTGAATCGCGCTGCATGTTCCATGGCTTTAGACGAAGCACACCTCTCTTTGGATGATTGCAACTCCCTGCTTGAAAGAGCACCAGGATTACTTCTTGCACGATTGAGAAGGGCTGAAGCATCAATGCATCTTACAGAGTGGGATGAAGCGATAAAAGACCTTGAGGCCGTATTGGAAAATAACTCCAAGCATTCTCATGCTCTGACTAGACTTGCTGCTTGCCAGATTGCATTGGGTCGTCCTGAATTAGCCGAGGCCCCATTGAATGAAGCATTGAGAGTGGATAGTGGAAATGCCGAAGCATGGTATCAGCGTGGATTGTTGTACATGGAATGGGAGCGTATCGATGCCTCGATCGCAGACTTCCAAAAAGCAGCAAAAGCGAACCCTACGCACCTCCAGTCGCGTTTGCATATCGCTGCCAGTCTACATGGTGCAGGACGATGGGAAGAAGCGGTCGATGCTTGGAAAGAGGTGTTGGAGCTTGAGCCTGAGAACAGTGTTGCCCGCCGTCGACATGATCAAGCAGAAAATTTCCTTTCTGCTCCAATTGAAATGTCTGAGTGATAGTGTCATCATCATTCATCCAAACAAACAATATCTGTACCCGTTCTCGACGGGCCATGGGACTTGAACCAGGGGATGAAGCACACGCATTTAATTTGACCAATGCGAATATTGAACACGGTGGCGACGAGGTCTCGTTAGCCGATGTAGTGACAGAACAAGGAGCGATAGTGGTCTTTGAGTGCAATCATTGTCCGTATGTCGTGGGCAGTATTGAGAGAATAGAGAATATGGCTGCTAGAGCCAGAGAATATGGTTTGGGTTTTGTCGGAATCAACTCTAACGATCCAGTCAATTATCCAGCAGACTCTTTTGAGAACATGAAGAAGAGGGCGCCAGATATGTCCTATCCTTACCTGCATGATGAATCACAAGAAGTGGCCAATGAATGGGGGGCTGAACGCACTCCAGAATTCTATCTCTTGAATGGAAGCAGCGAGATAGTGTATAGAGGGCGACTCGACAATAGTCCAAATGACCCAACGCAGGCGAATACCAGTGAATTGATGGACGCTGTTGATGCAATGTTGATGGGAGAGCCCCCTGTTACAAATAGGACCAAATCAATCGGTTGTTCGATTAAATGGAAGTGATTTCGCGCTATTTTTCACCAAAAAGCCGTGATTTTTCAAAACCATGACTATGAAAGGGGTGGACGCGCTCGCGCTATACATGCACACGGGAGGGGCTGTCGCGGAAGAACGCATTCAGGCCTTCTTGGATGACGTTTCAAAAATGGACTTGAAACCCACTCAATTGGCTTGGTATCAGGTCGATGTAGCAAACATGGTTCAACAAACTGAGATACAACATCACGAGGTTAGTGATGGAACAGGCGAATGTCTTTTGTTTCTTGAAAAGAGCTTGGTATGGTGCAGTCCGAGGACAGGACAAGTTCAACATCATCCCAAGCATTTGATTCATTGTTTTGTTGATGATTATCGATTGGGTGAGAGAAAAGAGGGTGATCCATTATTCAGAGGAGAATTATTCAGCATCACTCCACAGAATGAGCAGTTATGTTGGTTGTTGGAAAGTAATGAACAGAAAGACCTGCCACATATCCAACAAAAAGTCTCGAAATGGATGGCTTGGCTGAATCATCGCTGAAATCTTTCCGTTCTCTTGAAGAATCAAGCATAGGTCGGCAAGTATAGGGAGAACCATGAGCGACCTCATCAGCGGCCTAGATGCCCGAATGATTCTCGATAGTCGAGGAGTCCCAACCATCGAAGTCGATTGTTATGTAGGAGGCTCATTGTTAGGTCGTGCAGCGGTTCCCAGTGGTGCTTCAACAGGGGCCTATGAAGCAGTTGAATTGCGAGATGAAACCTCAAATCGTTGGTTGGGCAAGGGTGTTGACCAAGCGGTGATCAATGTTGTTGAAAATATCCAGGAAGCAATTGTGGGAATGCCTGTCGATGCGCAGAAAGAGATAGATGAGATTCTACTTGAATTGGACGGCACCCCTAACAAAAGCAATCTTGGTGCTAATTCGATACTTGGGGTCAGTATGGCTTGTTTGCATGCTGGTGCAGCCATCCATGAATTGCCTTTGTGGCGTTACATCGGAGGGGTTCAAGGTGGATTGATGCCAGTTCCAATGTTGAATATACTGAATGGAGGGGCTCATGCCACAAGCAATGTCGACGTACAGGAATTCATGGTCATGCCGCATGGCTTTGATAGATTTGATGAGGCTTTGAGGGCTGGAGTGGAATGCTATCATGCTTTGAAAGCGGCTCTGAAAGCAGATGGTCTATTGTCAGGAATAGGAGATGAGGGCGGTTTTGCACCGAATCTTCCTAGTAACGAGGATGGCTTGAGATACATGGTCAAGGCAATTGAAGGTGCAGGATATAGTACCGATGATATTGGAATAGCACTGGATGTTGCTAGCACGGAATTTCATTCTGAGGAGGGGTACTCTTTCGATGGAAAAGTACTCGATGGCGAGGAATTGGCTACAATATACAGTGGTTGGATAGATGAATACCCCCTATTGTCGATAGAAGATGCATTTGGAGAGGATGACTGGCGCTCATGGACCTCATTCATGCAAAGCGATGGAGATAGAGTGCAGTTGGTTGGAGATGACTTGTTTGTCACTCAGGCAGAACGCCTTGCTCAGGGAATCGAATCAAAGGCTGCAAATGCAATCTTGGTTAAAGTGAACCAAGTAGGTACGGTGACGGAAACCCTCGAAACCATGGCGATGGCAGAAGATGCTGGTTTCAATCGAGTAATCAGTCACCGAAGTGGAGAAACTGAGGACACGACTATCGCGGACCTTGCTGTTGGGACAAGAGCCGGACAGATCAAGACTGGTGCACCCGCCAGAAGTGACCGTACAGCCAAGTACAATCAATTACTCAGAATAAGTGAAGAGATAGAGGATTTCGCACATCCATTCTGAGGTGATTCAGTGGAGTCAATGAATCTCCATATCATAGGCCCAGGAAAACTCCCCGATGACCAGTATTTCAGAGTTCGATGGAGTATTCTCCGTCAGCCACTTGGATTAGCCATCGGAACTGAAAGATTACCAGATGATGATTCAGCGATACATGCAATGGTAGAGGAAGCGGGAGAGGTACTTTCGGTGGGGCGTTCCCACTTGATTCCAGAGGACAGCGATGGGGCGATGAGTGACCATGCTGGAGAGGGAGCTAGCACCTGCCCTGCTTTCATCCCATTAATTGGGCATCCTGAGTTCCCTGATGTCAATCAATTGCGTCCCGCATTCCATATTCGACAGATGGGGACAATAGAGGAAAGGAGACGACAAGGTTTGGCAGCAAGAATATTGCAAGGTCTTGAAAATGCAAGTCATCGGACATGGGGTTGTAGAAGTGGTTGGTTACAAGCCAGAATCCAAGCAATACCATTCTATCAGAGTCAAGGTTGGCAAGTATTTGGAGAGGAATACATGATTGAAGAGGTAGGCCCTCACTTTTCGATGTGGAAAAAATTCTGAGGTGAGATGGTGAATATCGGCGAATCGCTTTCTGATTGGAAGGCGACATCACTCGATTTGGAAAGGCCCCGTTCTTCTATGACTGAAGAAAAGAAACTTGATCGCTTACCGCACGAATTGATGATAGAAGATGGAAACTGTTCTGGATTTGCTGCTTTCCGCCGCCTAGGCTCTTGCATAGAACTACATACAGTGGTCATTGCTCCATCAATGCGTGGAACGGGGAGATCTCATGCTCTTCTACAAGCTGCCATCTCACGTTGGCGACAGGACAGGATTCTCAATGGTGCTGGAGTTCAACCCGCGGTAGACCTTGCGGCAGCAGTTCGGGGCGAAGATGTTGTTGAACAACCATGGAGGAAGGATTTGATTTGTTTCACTCGCCATCCTTCATTGGCTGCTACTCTAATTGGAAATGGCTTCCAATATGCCAAACCAAAACGTAGGTGGTGGAGTCTATGGTTACGTAGACACCCTTTGGGACGATTGAGTTCTAGAACCATTGCGAGTCTAGTAGCCAATAGATTTCTACGAGGCTCTTCAATGTTGATTTTTGGTGAAGCACTACCAGCCGGTGCCAAGAAACCAGGACTGATCAAAATGTGGTTCCAGCGCCGTCGCCGATTGTTTCACCAGTTGACATATCTTTCAGGAAACCGCCTTTTCATTCATGATGCAGAATCCACATTCATCCCTAGAGATTCTGAGGGAGGTGATGAAATGCACGATAAGTTGGAAGCCATGGGATTAGACATCTCCATTCATACTCATACGCGTGGCAAAGTTGACACGGCTGCTTGGGACGAGGGCATTGAAGACACCACTCCCTTTGTCGATATGACTCAAGAAGAATAAGAAATTCATTGAAGAATACTGAGCGATTTCTCTTTAGGAGCACGGACCGAGATTTGAACTCGGGTATCAGGATCTGCAGTCCCGCACATAGCCGCTCTGTCATCCGTGCGCAAAGCGGCCCAATAGCAAGACATATTTCAACGCGCTTACAACGTCAATACAACGTGGTATCGATATTAGAAGTCAGCATGTTGAAGGTGGCTCTTCTGCTGGAGATGATGTAGAGTACTATCTAGGGGGCGATGGTTTGCCGAAGATGAATATCAATATCGATTCAGTTGGGCGCGGTTTTGCTGATTTTTTGGCCCCTCCCCGTGAAGGCGTGATACGTTTTACTGTGGGTCAACCTGATTTTGTGACATCTGAAGCAATCCGCGAAAAAGCAGTGGAGGAAATTCGCGCCGGTAACACATTCTACACACGTTCTTCAGGCTCCCTTTCTCTTTGCCAAGAACTTTCAAAATGGCTGAACACTCAGTTTGATATCGAGGTTGACGAAGAGGACATTGTGATAACGCCTGGATGTAAGCAAGCAGTGTTCTACGGGTTCCTTGGTCTTGGGAATCCCGGTGACGAGGTTCTCTTGCTTGCACCAGCCTGGCCATCATACTCGTCAATGATCAAACATCTCAGTATGGTTCCAGTCCATGTTCCTGTGAATATGGATGGCTTCCATCCCGATTTTTCTGCATTACAGTCAGCGGTCACAGAGCGGAGCAAATTCATTGTCATCAATTCCCCGAACAATCCTACTGGAGCAGTATACACAAAGGAGGAAGTAGAGGCCTTGGTCGCTTTTGCGGTTGAGCATGATTTGTGGATATTGGATGACATGATCTATGCAACCATGGCATGGGGCGAATCAGAGTATACTTCTCCAACAATTTTCAGTGGCGGGGCCGAGAGAACATTGACTATTGGTGGTTGGAGCAAAGCATGGGCCATGACCGGTTGGAGATTGGGATATATCGCAGGCCCAGCCGATGCCATGAAAGCCATACATCTGTGTCAGAGTAGCATAGCCTCACACGCACCTACATTTCTGATGCCTGCAGCCGAATTAGCACTCGGTGATGATGAAAGGCGACTTGAGATGCAGAATTCCTTTGCGGCCAGAAGAGAAGTGATACGAAAAGAACTGTCCACGATTCCAGAGATTGGTTTCTGGGAACCAGAAGGAGCATTCTATGTCATGATAGATATCAGGCGTACCGGTATGAATTCGATAGAATTCGCAGAACAAGCATTGTCTGAGGCTAAGGTTCAGCTGATCCCATGTTCATTGATGCCCCACGGTGAAGGAATGTGTAGGATATCATATGCAACAAACATTGAGAACATAAAAGAAGGATGCCGTAGACTAAGAAATTGGCTCTCAAAACTCTGAACACGATGATACGTCGCGTAGTATCATTGAAATAGGGTCCCGTAAGACCGGTAATCAGAGGGAACGTTGGGTTCCCTATGAACGACCCGTGAATACGAATGAGTGAGGTACTGGACGGAAACGATGGACTGCGGACAAATATGGCGCCAATGAAGGCTCCCATATCAGCACTGAATCAGTGCACCGCAGACCGCATATACTCAAAGGACCCAAGCGTAAGCGTGTCGGAACCTGCAAAACCGCGTATTGAACAGCCATCTACAGTATGGCTGTCAAGCGTAGAGAGAGAACAGCGGGTTCTCTGATCAATAAAAAAATGGAGAGATCAAGATGATGAAGAATAAGAAAATGATGAGCATGCTTGTGGCAATGTTCCTCGCTCTGTCTGCACTCAGTGCAGTCAGTGGTGATGGCTCGGACCCCCTCGACCCGTCTGATGGCGGTGCCGACTGGGATGGCGACGGCCTAACCAATGCAGAGGAGCAAACCCACGGAACGAACATGAACAACCCGGACCGCGACAATGACGGTCTGCCCGATGGTTGGGAGGTCGCAAACGGCCTGGACC
>CAXRJY010000059.1:0-2921 GCA_964230915.1 Candidatus Poseidoniaceae archaeon
GTTGGCTCAAGTGGAGTCATCGGCTCTTCTTTCTTCAGAGAGATTTGAGCCTGAGAATAAGAAATAGAGGCAAGCGGCTCATTAATTGTCAAAGTGAGAGTATGTTCCTTACAAACACCCCAGTTATTACAGGCCTTGAGGGTAATATCTGTTGAAGATAGATTCACATTCGGTGTTCCCGAAATATCGCCCGTTGCAGAGTCGATTGACAAGCCTGAGGGGAGAGCAGGGTCTGTTGTGAAATACGATAAGTATTGGTCATCAAGACCCGCAGTAGGGGAAATCGTAACCATTGGTATTCCACGCTCAAGAACAGGAGATAGGCCACCCGCATCGTAAGTGACATCAGGTGCTGGGTCTGCAACTGGGAATGTCAATTGGAACGAATGGTCGTAATATAAATCCGGATTTGCATGATTCAATGTCACATTGATAGTGTATGTGACATTGGATGAATTGCTGCCAGCCGTTCCATAGATCCTGCCATTACTAGAATCAAAACTCAGTCCAGTAGGTAGGCTTGGAGTTATAGTCCAACTATCGGGATAATCAAACCACAAATCATGATTAGCAGGGTACAGGGACGCGTACTGATTAGCTATGGGATAATCAGTTTCTACATCATGAGTCTCATAGATTTCTGGGCTGAAAGTCCTGTAAATATAGGCATAGTTGTTTGTCATCAATTGCATATTGGTGCTCCAATCAGTAGTAGTTGTTGAACCGCCCCAATATTGGCCATTTGATTCCAAGACATAGAATGGAGCGCCATAAGAATCCAACCCGAAATCATACAGGTAATTGCCGCCAGAGCCACCAGATGTCTCAGTTTGAGATACGACATTCCCATCTATATCGAATAACATCGTTCTGAAGTATACAGTATCCGCACCATCTTCAGCATCAATCATGACATGGACATTGTCATCATCATCTGTGACTGCATACATTCTAGAGTCCGATCCGTAATCCCGCATACCGAAGTTGTCTTCGAAATAGGACCACAACATATTTCCAGAACCATCAATTCTTGCTGCAGCAAACCAAGCATCACCGGTTGGTTCAAATGAATCCATTCCCAATAGATTCAATGTTCCAATAGAGGTATCAGAATGACCATCACTGAAGCCAACAAAAATGCTGCCATCACTAAAGCTGCTTATGCTTGGTGTAGCATATATATTAGCGGCTGAAGTAGTCACATTCTTCACCCAAACCCATGAGCCTCCTGCATCAAGGTGAGCCACTACTGAACGCTTGTAGGTGCTTGGTCCGCGCGCCAAATCCAAGTTACCGAATTTCATGGCATAAAACCCCACGAAAGTCAATGTCGCAGAACCATCAGAATGTGAAGCCATCTGAATTTCATAATTATCAATCGACTCAGGACTCGAATCATTTGAAGTGGGCGATGCAGCCCAAGCCCCAGAACCATCTGGATTCAAACGTGCAACGTAAGGCATGTAGTAACCGGAATAAGTGTTGCTAATGCTTAGTCCAGCAAAATCAATTGCATTGCCGGACGCATTGGTAAAACTTCCACCTACTGTGATGTTTTCATTAGCATCAACCTCAAGATTAGAGGCATAGATATTGGCTCCAGTCGTACTACCATTTGTATGGCTAACCCATATCGGGCTACCCGAGGAATCATACTTGATGACAACAGTATCAGTATAACCATTTGAAGAGAAATCTAAGGCATCGCTATTTCTGAAATCAAAATTACATGAACTTGAATATCCCTTTGCCCGATAGTCTGCTAATAGATAAACAGAGCCAGAATCGGAAATTTGTATATCCTGTGCTTGAATCTGACTACAGGTATCGAATACTTCGACCCAATCCCACTCTCCTGTAGTTCCATTTCTCTTAGCCAGATAAGCATCTTGATCCCTAGTCATCGAAATAGAATGACCTGAAAAGGAATCACTACCTGTTGCAGTACTGAAAAAATACATGGAACCATCAGAATCGAATGCAACCTTGTTTCTACTCAAGCCACTACCACCATAAGCATAGCTATTGCTTGTTGCAGGTCCATACTCATATCCAGTTAGTAATGGAATCATCTCTTGAACTCTGATTGTGAAGTTCTCCTGCCAATTATCACCAGATGAAGTAGTAGAGATTGTGTATCTCGTTCCAGCGACATCTGCTTGCTCGAATGTTCCACTGATCACTCCTGTGGAAGAATCCAACTGTACTCCAGCGGGTAATGCAGGGGTGATAGAGATCGAATCTGGCCAGAGACCTGAATATATGGGTGCAACCGAATTAGAAACTCCTTTCTCCCAAACCAAATTTGAATAATCCAATGATGCCGTATCAAGGACATCGCAGGTTCCATCACCATCTGCATCTGGAGGAGTAACACTCGCATCCTTTGAAGGGTCATCGAAATAGCCCTTGTAATGGATATATGCACCTGCAGCACTAGCACTGTTTGATGAAAAAATGAACACATCGCCTTGCTCATCAAATGTCATGGAGAGCCCATACGCATAACTTGAGGACCAACCGGTCTCCTCTCTGACCAACTCAGTCCTCATTGATGAGTCATCCATGTATGTATGATACAATGTTCCGTTTGTCAAATCGTTCCAGATGATATGTGGATTATCATCACCATCAATCTTCATCTCCATCCCTATGTTATTATTATCTGGGATTCCACTGCTCCATACCTCATTCCATGCTCCAGATTTGGAGAACATTCGAATGAATCCGCCATCGAGGAATGTGAAATAAGGCACATTTGTGGAATTGACCCTAAGTTGAGCCTCTTTGTAATACACATCATTGCTGCCAGACCAGATAGTCTCTCCGGAACTCCATGAGCCGGAATCATATTTCCAATAGGTGTAACTGCCACTTTCCCGAGACACCAGATGGATGGCACCAGTATCATCGATTGCAAT
>CAXRJY010000060.1:0-3317 GCA_964230915.1 Candidatus Poseidoniaceae archaeon
AGTTTCGACATTACTTCAGAAACGCTGCCATCGATGACAAAACGAGACTCTTCGGTAAAGGTGTCATATTCGATACCCAGTCTTGACAGGGTCTCCAACATACCATCTAGAACCGGTTGATATGCATCTCTGAATGATTTGAGGACAGATTCATCACCCTCCTCACTCAACCTGACCAATTCTCCTACCTGAGCATCAATATCAGGATCGGTTGATTTGAGAACATTTGCAGCCTGGTACCATCTGACGCTCCGATGGTCTTGCTTGGTGGCCCATCTCTGGTCTGCTGCTTCGATTCCAGCCTGTGAAAGAATTCGTTCCACATCATCCTGCTCAAGATTATTCAAGGCCCAAGAAAGGATGCCGACCTGTTTGCCCATATCATCGACATAATACTCGGCCCTGACTTCATCTCCATGCAATCTATGAAGTCTGACAAGTGTATCACCAAGAATGGCGTTACGTGCTCGCCCAACATGGAATGGACCATTGGGATTGGCGGAAGTATGCTCGATGAGAACTTTCTCACCACTTGGCTCACCTCTACCTGTGTCATCAGAAAATCCTCTCGAAAATATCTGCTCAGCAATCCAACTCGGGTCCGCCATGAAATTCAGATATCCATTCACAGCCTTTACCCAGAGTAGTGATTTCTTGAAGTCACTATTTTGTGACATATAGGATTCAATCTCATTGCACAATCGTTCCGCAATCTCATTCGGAGACTTCTTCAGAACACTTGCAAAACTGAAACATGGTAATGCCACATCTCCCTGATCCGGTTCTCTTGCAACAACCAGCATCTGTTTCCATGATTGGCCTTCAAGACCTTGTTCGGCCATTATCTCCTCTAGATGAGATTCCAAGACACGCTTCAACTTCTGCATGATGACACCTAACCAATGCTATACCTCAACATAGCAGCCAATCCTCCAAATCCTTGGTAGAGTTGCAATCCCTCCTCAGTATCGGTGGAAACGAAAGAAACTCCTGCGGAGGAACGTATGGCCAACTCTGTCAATTCATCGATTAGGTCCCTCTCTGCTACTTCTGAAACTGTTGAGTCAGAATTGCACTTGGTGCAAGACGGCAAAACTTCCACTCTACCGAGAGAAACTGTCCAATCGATCTTGCAAACATTACAATGCAGGTCAACCATTCGCTTACGTAATGATTCTGAAATAATCAGATTCGCCACTGCTCCCTGCTCCAATGCCTTGCGAATCATCATTTCCCCATAAGTCGCCTTTGGATAGGTCTGCATTATCTCCTTGAGGAACGTATTCATCAATTGCCGTTCGGTATCGAGTTCGATCTCTCCCATCAAAGAGCCTGCATTCTCAACCAATTCACGGACTCCACTCTCATTGGAATATCCAACATCAAAATGTGTAGGTGCAATCTTCTTCTGTACCTCGTGATGAAAATATTCATTCTTGACGACGAAATCCTTGGTCGCTCCAGGACCGCCTATGATTATCGCTTGGATATCTTGGATGCTCGGTAACCAGTAATCGCTGGCATGTTCAGTGGCTCGCTTGAAGAACTTGTGAGCCGCCTCCTCGATCAAGCGTTCGAAACGTTGTGCTGATTGCCCTCCTTGGCGATGCTTTCCCATGATGTTCGAAACTAGATGCTCCTGCACATGGATTCTCTTACCGGTCGCTATTCCATATGCGGCTTCAGAACGGTCGATGACGAACAAAACGTATGAATTCCTGTCGATCAACATCTCTTCCAACTGACTCAACTCAAATACCGAATCACATCGGTAGCGGAATGATTGCAAAGGTTCGGGAGGGTCATTGATCACCACATTCACCATTCTGGTCTTGTTGTTGCCAACAATTACAGCTCCAACGAACAATGCTATTCCTCGTTCTCCAGCATTCTTGAATCTGTTGAGACTTGAAATCGCAGATTCGATGGCTCCCTGTACATTCTTTCGAGTTGATTTCGATTTGATATTGGCTGCTTGACCGTGCTCATTCTGCAACAATGAACGCGCATCGTGGACCTGCCGGTCGGGTGGAATGATCACAGTCACCAACTCCGTCCCGTAGCCCCTCATTTCCTGAAGGTCTTCCAATGCCATCTTCAAACGCAGGCGGCGAGCCTGCTGTTCAGTATCTTCAGCCATACAGACCCTCCATCTATTCGCCCGCACTACGGCTTATCAGCCTGCCGCGTTCCACACCTACGGTGTGGCCGACAGCATCAAGACGGGCCTTTGAGTGGACGCATCGTGGCACAGGTTCACGTAATCGCTCTAGGTGGAAGCCTGTTGCGTCCAGAAGAGGAAGAAAGCCGAGACATGTGGTTCGGTCAACTCAAACAAATGCTGGTTCACCTCGAAGGACTAGGCTCCAAGGTTGGAATAGTGGTTGGTGGAGGAGCTCCAGCACGAGAAGGAATCGAGATCGCAAGGAAGCATGTCTCCGATGAAAGAAGACTGGACGAGATAGGAATCGCGGCAACTCGAATCAATGCTACAATCATTCAACAGGTTCTTTCGCAGGTTGGAATCGATGTGGCGCCCGAAATCCCACACAGTACAGAGAAAGGTGCAGAACTATTGCAGGAACATTCGGTTGTTTGCATGGGGGGAACCTTACCCGGTCATACAACTGATGCAGTCGCTGTAGGATTGGCAGCCGATGCCGGAGCAAGCGGTTGTATCATCGCTACCAATGTTCCCTATGTCTATGATTCCGACCCTCGAGAAAACCCCGATGCCATTCATTTTGAATCACTGACGATGAGTGAACTAGGGGTGATCTGTGGAGTTGGCGAGCCACTTGCTGCAGGCTCTTCTGCGGTGGTTGACCCTGTTGCTGTACAAAGAGCAATGGATGATTCCCTCGGTCTAGCGATAGTAGATGGACGCGACATGGGACGATTGGAGAATGCCATCCTCGGACTGCAATTCGAGGGCACATTGGTAACTCCCTGAGGTGATATCATGGTGAGCAAAGAAAAACTTAAGCAAAAAGTCGAGAAGACTGCTACTGCTCTCAAAGGAGCCGGCAAGAAAATGAGTTCAGGTAAGGGTCGAAACAAATCGGTGCCACCTCACCGTCATTGCCGAATGTGCCATGTGCCAATCGATCTCAAAAGAGATCCACCCATCTGCGGAGAAAAGAAATGTGAAGAGGATTGGAACAAGAATAAGAAGAATGAGAAGGTAGTAAGAATTGCATTCTTCGTCTTCGCTGCAGTCTTCTTGATTCCCCTGATTCTCAGAGGATTCACAGTATTCTAGGTGATATTCATGAAAATTGTTCCAGCACTCATTGCTTTCATACTACTAGGAGTTG
>CAXRJY010000061.1:0-5044 GCA_964230915.1 Candidatus Poseidoniaceae archaeon
CCTCCCCTCTTGGCGAAGGTAGAGAAGAACTCCCCACCCTAGTTCATTGATTTCTTCCAGAGCACTTTCCAATTGGTCTCCACAGTCGCAGCGCAGGCTACCAAAAGCATCCCCAGTCAAACATTCTGAATGTATTCTGACCAAAACCGGGTCGGGACCATCCATCTGTCCCAGAGTTAGAGCAACATGGTCGAAACCAGTTTCTTCTTCACGAAAAACCTTGATCTGGAACTCTCCTCTAGTTGTCGGTAGTCGAGCAGTGGAGGGAACTTCCTCTTCCACGAGAATTATCTTGTCTTCACTCATTTCTACCACCTACTTTAATCAGGAAACGATATTCACCAGAATCAGTTTCTATCGACAACAATTCCGCTTCTTGTCTATCCACAAGTGCGGGGATGTCTTGCACAGTTTCTGGGTCGTCAGACCACATCTCCAGAATCTCGAATTCATTCATTACTACCATGGCTTCTCTCGTCTTTGCAATGGGGATTGGGCAGAGGAATCCAAGTACATTGAGAGTACGGTCAGGAACCGCCTTGGCACCATTTCCCATGGCTACGACCTCAGGCATTGAAACTCCCTCTCGACCTCCCCTTTTCAATCCGGCGACAGCAGGGTTAAGCAATTCTGAACCACATCACTCAAAGCGAACCTGTTCATGTCCGTAGTCATGAGTGGGGCCGTGGTCACTTCTGCAAGTGCACCGGCAAAGGACGACATGTCTTGGAGTGAGGTGGGGCAACTAGGGTTGCGTTATCTGAAGATTCCATTGGCCTTGTTGCTACTTGAGATGCTATATTGGTTCCTGACTCAGCCCTCAAACACTCTTGCATGGATTCAGACGGTCGAAGCATTTCTTTGGCATCACCTTTCAATCATGATATTTGGTTCTGGAGCGACCGAATTGTCTACTCATCAGGGATGGTGGATACGCGTCGATATGTTCCACCATAATTTCCCGGATGGAAGAATTGCTCTATATGTTGGAGATGAGTGTGCAGGAGTACACGAAATGCTGTTCATTTCAACACTGGTATTGTTGACAGACGGAGTTCCACAGAAGTTGAAACTCAAGAGTATTGCAGTTCTTTGCTCCATCGTTTTTGTTCTGAATATCGTTCGTTTACTTCTGTTATATCCATTTGCAAGGTCCGGATGTGATGCAGATCCCGGAGGCCTATGGTGCACCTCTGAGATGTATTCATTTCATTCGATGATGTTTGAATGGGGATTTTTGATTATTCTGGTGGCCATGTGGACGGCATGGTTCTTCTGGGTCAATGGCCCATCAAGAATAAGGGAAGCAAATGAGAGTGAAGATTCCAGTTGGCGGTTCTCATTCCGAGACTCGTGGAAACCGATGCACCTGGTGCTTGTTATGGTCGCAATGATATTCTTCGCAATGGCATTGCAATCTTGGTATGGACCTGAGACTCAGGCTGCAATATCAGAGATGGAGGATTGTGATTCATTGAATGAGATATCTGCACGTTGTGGCAAAGCGATAAATGACTATGATGAGGAGATTTCTACAGCATGGTCGTTGGGGACTCTTGGCTTGCTTACCTTGGTAGGTACTGCAGTAAGGATGGAACGGTTGAAGCCAGTCAGTTTCAGTGAAAGCGAATAGTGCCAAGGTCAGCCGGCACTGTTCAATCAAAGTGAGATTTCGAGAGAGACTCCAGATAGAGTAGAACCTTCAAGTGCATCTCTAACGTAAGCAGCCTTCGATGCATGTACCTCAAGAACGCAACCTGAGTCGTTGAACTTGAGGTCTCCGATAGCAAGTTCCTGCATCTTGACTAGAGACATTGTGTGTTCAATCAATTCTTGTTTTGTTATTCCACTGTCTTTGTTGATGTTCAGATTGAATGGCACCATGCCGAAGACATCCGCAACCTCGCTCCAATCGTCGACCTGACGAACTGGGTCTCTTGAAACTGATTCAGGTAATTCTGGAACTTCACAGTCAACAATGATCATGCCTATGGATGAACGGAGTTTATTGACGGTTGGAATGTCATTTTGGGTGACGAAGGACCAAGCCTCACCTTTGCGCCCAATCCTGCCTGTGCGGCCAATTCGGTGAACATATGAATCAAGATCATCAGGGAGGTCGTAATTAACCACTCTAGATACGTTATCGACATCAAGACCACGAGCCGCGACATCGGTGGCGACGATGATTTCAAACCCTTCATCCTTGAATTCGTTGACAATTCTCTCTCTCTTGTTCTGCGGCATGTCTCCGTGTAAACCAGTTGCAGTGAAACGATGCTTGGCCAATCTTTCAACCAACATGTCTACCATTCTTTTCGTATTGCAGAATACAATCGTCTGGCCTTCATCTGAATGTGTCAATATGCGTCCGAGTGCCCACAGTTTGTTTGCTCTTCCAATTCTGACCGCATACTGTTCGATATCAGGAACATCTAGTTCAAACTCACCACTACTGACATGAAGATGTTCAGGCATGAATTCATTTGCAGCATCTAGAATCTCTTGAGGGAATGTCGCACTGAACAGCATTGTCTGCTGACGGTTTGTCAATCTTTCAATGACCCACATGATGTCTGGCATGAATCCCATGTCCAACATTCGATCCTCTTCATCAAGGATGAAATTACTAGGGTTTGCAAGATCGATGTGTCCTCTTTTGCTCATGTCCATGACGCGTCCAGGGGTGCCTACGATGATGTCAACTCCAGCGTCTAGTTTCTTGGCCTGTTTGTCAATGTCTGTTCCACCATATACTGAGACGATGGTTAGCCCTTTGTCGCCTTGGATATCATCAAATTCATCTCTTACTTGGCTGGCCAATTCACGTGTTGGAGCTAAGACTAGAGCCTGTACAGAACCATTTGCTTCGCAACTTTCAATGATAGGAATTCCAAATGCACCAGTCTTTCCTGAGCCCGTTCTTGCTTGACCGATGATATTCTTTCCAGTTCGAGCAGAAGGAATGCATTCGAACTGAATCCAAGTTGCATTTTCCCAGCCTAGCTCTGCAATTCCCTTTTCTATGGAAGGACCTAGTCCCCAATCGCTGAATCTCTGTTTAGTGATCATTTTTCTGCCTCCACTCACACTCCGATACGGGCGCCGAGTGGGGGCGCCCAACAACTCGCCACATCAGTAGTTCTCACTCTCTGCCTCTTCCTTCTGGATTTCACCCATCCAGTAGCGCTTGGCATTTTCATAGGTCAAAGGGCGTTTCTTCTGCCTGACATGTTCGAGGATGTACTGTCGGAACTTGAGTTTCTTTGAGCGATTGATGCCTTTCGGGGTCTGACCTTCCCAGAGCCTATCGAATTGCTCTTCACGGCTGTTTCCACTCTCTTCTGACATGAGTACACCTTCGGTGAGCGGGCGACCTGAGCGACTTTCTTAACCCTGCCGCATCGAACCAGACGCCTTATCTTCAGTGGTATTGTCATTTTTTGATTGCAGCATCTTTTGAGAATCATCGATTGTTGGAGCATCTTCCATGCTCGCGATTATTTCACGGTCCCTTGCAGGAACTGGTTCTGCAGGAGCCAGATATGCGTTCTTGGTGCGCTCATCGCCCTCAAGTTGATGGTCGATTGTCAACTCCTCGAGTTCCTTACGCAAATCCTTGTCAGTCTCTTGTTTCAGAAGTTCTGTAGCAAGTTCTCTAGCAGCGTCTTGTGAGTGCAGTCTAGGTATCATCGCAATACATGCTCGCCGAACTTCGACGTCAGCAACTCTGCATCCATCAGAAATCAAATTCTGCAGTCGAGTGGAACTGGAATCAAGAATTGTCAGACATTTGAGAACTTTGGCCCTGACCTTCTCATCACTGTCGAATAGTGCAGCCTCTGCCATCAATAGTGCAACTTTAGGTTGCTGTTCCGCCAGTGGTCGAAGTGTATTGGCTGCACGACGTCGAACTTCATCATCTTCATCCTGGAGAGACCAGATGATCAAATCCCAAATCTTAGCACCTGACTTCTTGACCAGCCGGGTCAATAATGATGCGGCATCTCTTCTAAGCGTCGCATCCTTTTCCCTTATCAGGCGGTCGATATGATCAGCAGCGACTTCAGGCCACCTTTGGCAAAGCGCGCGCAAACCCTTCCATGCTTCTACTCTTCGTGCTTTGATTTCATGACGCAATTCGATGTGAATAAGGGTGTCAGTTCCTGAAGGGAAATCAGGAGCGATCTCGCCCAGACATCTTGATGCTGCCTGCCGGACCATGAGAACTGAATCATCTAGTAGTTCAGCGAGAATGTCAAAGAGTGCTTCCGATTGTCTCATTGCACAAACAGGCAATACTTCGATCGATGCCAATCTGATTTCCGGGTCACTTGCTGAAAGGCCTTTCACAAGAGCAGAATGCATCTCTTTGACTGGGCCAGAAACGAGGCGAGGGAGTGCTCTGATTCCTGCCGGTCTTCCAACAATTATGTTTCTTCCCTCAAACATTACTTGCAATGACTCTCGTTCACCAGTCGCCAATGATAGGATGTCGGCACTAGCGATGCTGTTCCATGGCCCTCTCACGATTTTCTTCACTGGGCGTTGAGTTTTACGCTCTCTTTCCGAGTTGATTGGCCTGCCAGTATGAGGGTGTCGGGCAACGTATTCCTTCGACATTCATCATCACGCGGGATGGGCGCATACCCCGCCCTGCCATGAATGTGTTGTGTACTTGCTGATGCACGACATGTAGTCAAAAGAAACAAGGTAGTCTTCTCATCCGGTTGGCTATGGAAGTAAGGAGTCGGTGCTCCTCACTGTTGATGGTCATATTGATGATGGCATCGATTTCAGCCTCTGCAGTTTCCGAATTTGAAGTCTTAGAAGATTCAGAAATTGAGTATGTGATTATTTCTCATGACAATTGGTCTTCAAACGGAGCCACGACTACTGACCTCAATCTCAGCGATGAAGGAAAGCCGTTCCTTGACCGTCCATTCCTTACTTGGAATTCCGTCACTGGAACGCCAACAGTCAAGACCGGAGTGGCTGCAGTCTCGATACCCGAAAGAAATGAGGTTTGGTTCATCGGTGGTAG
>CAXRJY010000062.1:0-3941 GCA_964230915.1 Candidatus Poseidoniaceae archaeon
CACCTGCCAATGATGTCAAACCTCTTCTGATATCTGAGTACCCAATTCCTAGAGCCTCAAGTTCCGGTGAATCTAGGCCATGTCGTTTCCAAAGCAGAACGAACAGGCTCTCCAGTCCGGTATCTCCTTTGCTTCTTCGTCGTAGTTCCGCATCAAGGCACATCATCACCATCTCGCCTTCAAGGTAGTACGAAATCGTGCTTTCCCTAGAATATGCGTGTGGTCGATAGAGGTGAATCCATGCCTCATGGCTCGATGTTGCCAGTGATTGGTGTTCATTTCCACTTCCATTGTTGAATCTCTTCATCTTGCGTTCGAGGTCCTTACGCCAATCTTCTTCACTCCATGCTCCACTCTTCACACAGATGATGTCTCCAAGCCAAGAAGTCCCACCTTCAAACCACCACAGAAGTTCACTGTGTACTTCTTTGGAAAGATCATAGTCGATGAACTCTCGAGGTCTCAATCGCTTGACGTTCCATAGGTGTAGATACTCATGCGAGAGTAGACTCACCAAATCTCTCCAAGCGTCGTCCTGTCCAGATTGAATGGCGGTACGTGGCACCATGCTTGTCTGTGAACGTAGATGCTCTAGGCCGCCTCTAGGTCCACCGGTCAGATGTAGAATGGTCCAGTATTCTTTGAATGGCAATGGTCCGAACAGAGCGACGAATTCATTCACCAACATCTCCATTGCATCCTGAATCTTTTCAATCGCCTGTTCTGGTACCGGATAACCTCCTGCATCCCATACTCTGAGATGATGCATGGCTCCGGCCATCATTCGGCTGTTATCGGATTCTGCATTGGCCTCGATCACGCCGTCATACAACTCATCCACGTCAGGTGGCTGCCAAGTGCATTCATTTCCACTACCCCACGTCTTGTGTTTCGGTATGCTTGCCGGAAAGTCGTTCAGTTGAGTTGCTGCACTCCAGTCATCAGGCATCTGAAGAGTCACCGTACAATCATCCTCTCCATCCCATCCTCTTTTCGGCATCATCCAAGTGAAGGTTGGAACCAAATGCAGGTGGCTTGCATCCATGTGATTGCTGCGAACGGTCAAGTCAGGACAGAGTAGTTTGTAATTGACCAAGATATCTTTCATGCCCCCCTTTGGAGGCTTGATTCGATATCCATGTGTCCCATTTCTGACAATCTTCGCTCCACCAGATACTGTGATATCGCGTACGTGTCTCAATGGTTCTCTGATGAAGTATGAACCAGGGACCCAACGTGGCATTTCGATATCGATTGAAGAAGAGAAGGTGCCTTCGAGAAGAAGGTGTACGTCGAGCAACCGCGTAGCTGCATCAAGGCAGGAAGCGCGCTGGTGTATCCTCACTTTAGACATGCTCAACGTGACCTCTGATGTTGAGGCAGACGATAGAACATCCCATCACGGAATCAAATCTTCATGCCCTGATGAGAACCCGGTTGAATCCGAATCGTCCTCTGGTGCTCCCGGTTGTTGTAAACGTACATTGAACAACTGAGACAATAGTGGCCACAGCCCCATCAACCAATCTTTTGCCTCATCCAACATTACCAAGAGAGGATGCACTTCGACCTCTTCATCATCAGTCTGTTCTCTCAATTCATTAAACAAGACCAATTCAGGTGGAGGCAGGTCGGGCGGCAAAGTCCTGAGGTCCGCCACCAAGTTCTCGATATTCAGAATCAACTCTTCTTCCATGATATCATAGAGTCGAGCGAAAGATGCTGCTTCTTCCAGCATATCCGCTAGTGTGTCTGGACTTGGAATCGCAGGTTCACTATCCTTGATATCAACTGGGCCGAAAACAACGCTTCCCAATTCGGTATCAAATAATTCAAGCCCTTGTTTTTCACGTTTCACCAATCGCTGATTCACTTCGCCTCCGAGTGGTGCAACGATGAACCCACCTTCTGAAAGGGACTCTTCCAACCATCCAGGGATTCTTTTCAGCGAACCACTGATCAGAACTCGATTAAGTTCAGAGGGTAGTTCATCAGGTGCTTCAGTAAGTGTTGTTATCAGTTTGGTTTTACAATTCTTGAGGCTGTGAAGTCGTTCCTCAACGTGTTCAAGAACTGCCTCAGACGGGTCGAAAACAGTAACGTTCCCTTCATCGCCGACAACGGCTGAAATCAATGCTGCAAAGTATCCTCCTTTGGCTCCAATGATGACCACATCCTGTCCTTCAGAAAGTTCGAGATGAGACAACAATGTAGCAACCATGTGTGGTGCTGAAATGGTTTTGACTCCCCCTGAAGGAGTTTCAAGAAATACCAAGGGGCGGTCATGGAAGAATGGAGTGGGGTCGAAATCGCTGTAGGTCCTCACATCAACCTGCATCATCGCTTCTTCGATGACTCCATCCATTGGAATCCCCGCATTCTGCAATCTCTCCAGCAAGGATTGCATTGGGTCCATGGGTGATGCAAGAGGATGGTCCCCTTTCAACACTGGCATGGTTCAGCAAGGTATCAGCGGCTGTGAGTGATCAACAACCAAGTCAAGAATAATCCCGCAGCGGCACCGACAGTTCCACTCAAGGTATTGGCTTGAGCAGCATCCATGAAGCCTACCGCACCCATGCCTGCCAATGGTACCCCAAGCGCAGCCATTTTGAGTATCATTTCTCTTCTCGGCAAAGGAGGTTTTCTGGGTCTAAGAGTGATGGTGCTACGTTTTTTCCAAATATGGAAATCAGCAAGTATCTCTTGGGTTGATAACATTGTCAAGACCATTGTTCTGAGCCCCGGTATCCTACTGTTGGAATCACCACGTCCGCTGATGAATGTCATTCTTCCAACTTTGTGTCTGACGCTGATACAAATCTGTAGAGCCGCTTTTGCACTATCCAGTTCCATGTCGTGTAGATCAACTCCAATTCCAAGTCCGCGGTCGCTCAAATGAGTCATCACATTCCATTGTCGTGAACCGGTCGTGATATCATCGCTGGCCTTGGCTTGTATGGGGCCTAGAGTTTGACGAAGGTAAGACAAACCCTGTTCTACAGGAATCTCCACTCTTATTCTTCTTCCAAGGAAGTTGTAAGAGAGGAAACTGCTCACGAAAATCAAACCCCATGCTGCTCCAGCGATCTTGAATCCAAGAATGAAACCACCAGTGAAAGCATGTGCGTAGATGACAACGATATATGTCAGAACACCGGTGTATGTTGCGAGTATCAGAGCTGTTGCAAACGATTGCCCGAAAGTCAGTTGACGTCGTTCCCAAGTTGGTCCCACAACGGATTGATTTGAGGCTTGACTCATCTTCCTTCATTCAACGCGAGGTGGTTTGGTGTATGATACCATTCATTGAAATCTGTATAAATAATGACAAACAGGAGTTGATTTGAGGATAGCAGTAATGGTTGAAGACGCGGAACGCGGTCGTGCATCAAAAGTTGGAAATTGGGTCTTAGGAGTCTCATTGTTCTTCTTGATTTCATTCTTTTTTGCCCCTATGACTCTCGAAGGCGGTAGCGTTCCAGAACTATCGGGAAGGGCAAATGCATTCGACTATGCACATCACGAGGGTTGGGGCAGTTGGGGTAATGGGAACCACAGCGGTGAAATCGGGCATGACCAACCTTCCAAAGGTCTATTCTCGTGGACGGATGTAAACTTCTATGCTGGATTCATCTATGCTTTCGGCGACTTGAATTGCCATCAGAAACATGAACGAAGTTGGGAGATCAATGGCAATCAGTTACCAGTATGTGCAAGAGATGTGGGAATTTTCCTCGGCTTGGCATTGGGAGGTTGGATATTCTCAAGATATGGAAAGAATAGATGGACGGTCACCGATTCATTTCTTTCGGTTTTGGGTGACTCAAGATTGGAGCCTATCTATTTGCGTGGATATCGCAAGAGAGCGGCATGGGGCTTTGCGGCAGTGAGTATCATCCCTATTGGGATTGATGGCTTCACCCAGATGTTGACTTCGT
>CAXRJY010000063.1:0-5719 GCA_964230915.1 Candidatus Poseidoniaceae archaeon
ATATGCCCCGTACATCGTTCGTGTTTCTGAATGCAGAAGAAGGTTTGACTCCAGAACAACAATCAGCAGCAGCAACCGAGGAGGCGACGAAGGCTCTCGGAGCATATTGGGCTGCATTGGAGGGGACGATCGACCCCTCAAAAGTCGAGAAAGCAGCAGATAATGCATTGATTGGAAACCCTCAGGAAATCGCTGAACAGATGCTTGAAAGGTTCCACCCTCATGACAGAATAATGACATGGTTTGATTTCTTCAACCATGACTCAGAAAGAGTATGTCGGAATATGCGAGCATTCATGGAACAAGTGGCCCCATTGGTGGAGGAATCACTGTGAGTCTCAAACACGATGAACACTCGGCTGTCGCTCCAGGTAGACCAGGTTCTGGAATCTATCCAGATTCACCTCTTGGAGAGAATATCGAAGGTATTCCAACAGGTCGAGATGTCGAATGGGAGCCATTGGTTGATTACCGCAGAAATGGAGTTTCCGAAACCACCATTCATGGAGCAGTTGCATGGGCTCATGGTGATGAATTGATTCATTCTTTTGGAGGAAATGTCCTTTGTTATGGCCGTTCGATGATGAAGCCATTCATGCTCAAAGCCTTCACAGAAGTTCTTGCTCCGGAGACCGATTGGGAACAGAAGGCGATTTCCGTTGCAAGCCATAATGGAGATACTGAGCATGTAGCAGCAGCCCAGAGTCTTCTTTCTGAACCGGAATGGGGATTGATGCTCACTCCATTGGATGTTCCATTGATTCAGTTCGGACGACAGGTTCGTCGGCCACGTCGTTGGTATCATACCTGTAGTGGGGAACACGCTGCAATTCTCAAGGGTTGCAGACTGAAAGGATGGGAACGTGCAGGATATACACTGCCGGGGCACAAAGTATTCGCAGAATACCTACAGACTCTACGAAGTCACCTCGGTTCTGATTGGGAACCAAAGCGTATTGCAAAGGATGGTTGTGGATTACCCACAGTTTCGAACACAGTCAATGAATTGGCACGAATATATGCTGGTCTGGTACGTCAGAAGAATGAGGATTGGATCTGGGAAGCAATGATTCGCCATCCTGATCTGATAGGTGGTTTCAACCGTCTTGATTCAACCATCATCAAAGCAGGAGAAGGTCGAGTAATCGCCAAAGAAGGTGCGGATGGGCTCTTGGGGATGGCCATCGAGCATCCAGATTATCCCGAAGGCCTTGGAATCGTAGTGAAGATTGCACATGGGTGGAATTCACAGGCAACATGGTACATTGCAAGAGCGATACTTGGAGTTTTAGGAATTGAACTTCGTAATCCATATCCACTACATAGGCAGAAGGCATTCATCGTTCCGGGTGTTGTTCCACCTGATTCACTGGAAATGCTTGAAACGATTCCCACTTGGGATGAATGGGACCCTGACAGCGACCGTTGGCACTATGACATCGATACTGGAGGTGAGTCCTCTTGAACAACATCGGAAATCTCATCGATGGAAGTTTCCATTTTACTTCAGAAACGATAAACAATCTCAATCCAGCAACATCGGAGGTAATTTCCACAATTCCTCGTTCCACCGAAGTTGATGTTCAATCCGCTGTTGATGCAGCGCAAAGAGCATTTCCGGAATGGGCTGTTTCATCCTATGAAGAGAGAGCAGATTGGCTTGAGCGAATAGCAGATGCACTCGAAGTGAAGAGTGAGGAGATTGCGCGGTTGGAATCAATGGATACTGGAAAACCGATATCCTTGGCCAGGGCGGTTGATGCTGCTCGTAGTGTTTCCAATTTCAGATTCTTCGCTGAACAAGTCCGGAATCTGGAACTGCAAAGATTTGAGATGGAAGATGCTTCCAATCATGTGCTGATGAATCCGGTAGGAGTTGCCGGTCTGATTACGCCATGGAACCTCCCACTTTACCTGTTATCATGGAAAATAGCACCTGCAATCGCCATGGGAAACACGGTTGTTGCTAAACCCAGTGAACTGACTCCGATGACTGCAGATCTGTTAGCGAAGACCTTGGTAGAAATTGGCCTACCAAAAGGCGTGGTGAATATCGTCCATGGATTTGGTGCAGAAGCAGGACAAGCAATTGTGGAACATCCACAGGTCAAACTTGTTTCTTTTACCGGCGGAACTGAGACTGGCCGCGTAGTAGCTGGAACAGCAGCCAAGATGTTCAAGAAGCTGAGTCTGGAACTTGGAGGGAAGAACTCCAGCATCGTCTTCGCTGATGCAGATCTGGAAAAAACAATTCCCGCTGTTGCAAGAGCGGGGTTCCTGAATCAAGGGCAAGTCTGTCTATGCGGCTCAAGAATCTTGGTAGAACGCTCGATTCATGACACATTTCTAGAACAATTCAGCCAATACGTTTCGGAAATGAAACTGGGAGACCCAAATGATGAATCCACACAACTGGGTTCCTTGGTATCTAGAGAGCATAGGGAGAAGGTGGAATCATACATTCAATTCGCTCTAGATGAAGGTGCTGCACTCACCACTGGTGGCGAAAGGCCTTCACTGGGTGAGCCATTTGATTCAGGCGCATTTCTCAGACCAACGGTAATCTCAGGCGTGGATATTGATTCTCGCTGTTCGACTGAAGAGATATTCGGACCCGTTGTAGTAATCCACCCCTTCGATACCGAGGAAGAAGCGGTAGCGATTGCAAATGGAACAGAATATGGCCTTGCAGGTTCAGTCTGGACCAGTGATCTTGAGAAAGGGCAGCGCGTTGCTGAAGCGATTGATAGTGGGATGATCTGGGTCAACTGTTGGTTGCACAGAGATTTGAGAGTCCCTTTCGGTGGAACAAAGAATTCTGGACTTGGCAGGGAAGGTGGAAATTGGTCTCTTTCATTCTTCTCAGAGGCTCAAAACATCTGCATCAAACATTGATTGTTCAGATAAGACTCATGAAGGCGAGGCGGGGCGTCGAGTCTGATGGAACTCAATCCATATTGGACGATGATGGGAATCATCCTCATTCTGACACCATTGACCTGCTGGTTGTTCACATTGAATCAGAAGGAACGAAGAACTCCATTCAGCAAAATGGCTAGTGTCATCCATGAAAAGCGATACTACCTCCACGTCATGGGCTACATCGTCATTATCAAATGGAAATCCATGACTGATAACCTGAATGAACCAATGAAGAATTCTACTGGACATTGGACAGAGTGGATTCACGCAATCGAAGGAAATGCTACACTTTGGTTCCAAGATGTTTTTCGTAATCCAGTATTGACTGAATTCCTGAATTTCCATTACCTATTCATCTACCTCTTCCTCATCTACATCACTACAGTCTATTTTGCATATGTTGGCGAACGAGACATGACAGACAAAGTGACGCTGAATTATCTACTGATTTATGCAATAGCAGTCCCATACTATCTATTCTTCAACGTTGAAGTCACAAGTTCATGGATACCAGGAATGGATGCTCTGCTGTATCATGATGCTTGGTATACAGAATTCTATGCCACACATGACCCCTTGGACAACGCTGTACCGTCTCTACATATCGCCATTCCATTCGGCATCATTCTACTAAACTGGCTGCATGTTCGCGAACGTGGGATGAAGATGAAAGAATGGGAGCATTACAGATACCATGTCTTCATCGTCCTGAACACAATACTGTTTTCTTTCACAATTCTCTATCTTGGAATTCATTGGATAGTGGACATTCCCCTCGGCATGGCGGTGGGTGCTATCGGTGCATTGTTCATTCACCATGTCCAACCACGGATGAGGAATGACCACGGTCCTATGTTTGAAGGAGTAGACAAGCGCAAAGTGGTGCGCCATATTTTGGTAGAAGGTGTCATCGGAGTGATACTGTTGGTCAGTATCTTTGGTGCTGTGGCATACCAAGAAGCAGAAGCAAATGAACGTGTCTCATTCAGGCTCGGCGAAGGAGACGTCACATACGAGATCATACAACGTTTGGAGTATGGGGAAAGCGTAGAGATCGAGGTAACAAATCTAGGTGATGATGCTAATCTCCATGTTACCTACATGCAATTACAGGCCAGTCTTCCCGCGATGGGTGAAGGTGAGATAGATTGGGATAAACTGGTAGAGGATTCTGGTGGTGAACTATTGGTCAATCCCGGTTCCAGCACAGTCATCACTATCGAGGAATCCTATATCTGGCATCTGTTATTCATCCACAACCCAAGCGACTCAGGTCAAGAAGTGATGGAGGTAAGGGTCATGAATGAATATGAAGAGGATTCCATGCTCTCAGCATTCCTTCTTTCAATACCGTCACTGTGGATAACTGGATTCGTGATCCACCGATTGGTGAGGTTGAAAATCTCAGAACAACCACTCATCTCCTCATTACCATCACACAAATGGAATGGCGAAGAAGAGTGACCCCCGTTTTCACCTCTTAGACCCGATTCCAAGGGTTGAGTTCAAGGGTTGTCAGCAATCACGAGGGCTGATGAACAGCGAGGATGACAATATTCTGGTCCTCCCAATATTCCCTTTGGAATTGACTCTCCTTCCGGGTGAACCTCAGGTTCTTCGAATCTTTGAGCCAAGATACAAACAGATGTTGGATGACTGTCTTCTCGATGATGCCCCCTTTGGGCTCTGTCTGATCGACCCATTCAATCCAGTTTCAGGTTGGGCTGGTCCACATCATGTTGGAACCACTGCCAGAATCACATCACATGAAGAAGTTGGCAGCAACCACATGATCGAGATTCAAGGACAAAGAAGATTTCACATCCTCAATATCTTGGAACCATCTTTGCCCCCGATGGACCCAGTCCAACACAGAGTATTCCCTGACCTTGAATCATTACTGGAACTGGTCGATGAAGAGGATGACTCTTCCAAACTTTACATCCGTGCAGAGATTGAATGGTTGGATGAACCTGAAGGAGAACTTGAAGAAGAACACAAGCAAAGGCTTGAGGTCGCTTGGATGGATTTTCTTGAGGTTCTGGGACATCACAATGGAATGCCTGAAGAGATCCTACAAGAGTGGAAGAATGCGCAACTTTCCACCGTGAATGAATGGGATGCTGCAGCATTATGGAGACTCGCATCCGTCATGCTCTTGAATCCAGATGACAAACAATCACTATTACTCTCAGATTCAATCTCTGAAATGGCTGAAGAGATTCTGCATCTCGCCCCTTAGGTCCTCAAATCCATTGCTAATACGCCTGATAATGCGCCAACTACTAGCCCTAGACCCCACCAGAATCCCAAACGAAATGGTGGCAACTCATATCTTGACCAAGAACCTGAAGCTACGAACCAAATGAAAACCAGAACAAAAGCACCACAACCGCGCATTGTTGAAAGTAATGCAGCCAAGAAAATCAAGAGCCCAGCACCTAGGATGAATTCCAACAATTCTGACTTTCTGTCCTTGACCAGAAAGTGAATTGTCATCGTTATTGGCCCAGTTATTGCTACACAAATCAAAGCAGCATGCAAATTCCACAATGAAGACAAGTAACTGCCATCGGGCCATGGGTCAGAAAGAATACCTCCATCGATCATGAATTGTGTGACCAATCCGGTCAAACCACCAATCAGTGCAGGAATAATGACATTTTCAAACGATTGACGTGAGCGTTTCTGAAGCAGTTCAATATGTGCCTGCCCTTCAGTTTCCATGTCCTCTCGTCAAGCATTATACTGATGAATTGACTGGTAGAGGGTTTACTTTGAGATACATCGGAGTCCT